>NZ_JHUS01000065.1:0-4097 GCF_000691465.1 Geobacillus sp. CAMR5420 | reverse complement strand
ATTTTTTGGACACCCCTGAGGGGCCGAAAAGCCTTGATAGATCAATATTTCTAGAGGGAGGAGCGGACGGAAGTGAGAAAATGGGTGCAGAAGGCGGCAATCGGAATGCTGTTGGCTGCGGCTGGATGGCTTTGGATGCCGAGTTCATCCATGGTCAAGGCGGGGGGATGCGGAGAACGTGTCGGCACGGAAAAAGTGTGGTGGGACGGTGCTGAACTGAAGCCCGGACAAATCGGCCGGTTGACGGTCACAGCGCCGACAGAGCTATGGTTGTCGAACAAAGCAGTGAAGACGCTGCCAAGCGGTGCGGTGTATCGCGTATACGCGTTGCGCGGCGGCTATTTTGATGTCGGCCGAGGATATGGGATCAAGAACGATGCCCGCGTCCGCTATGAAACGCCGTCAAAAGAGAAGTTGGCCGCTGCTTTATGCGTGCAGCGGGCGAAGGCAAACATGGCGGATGTCACGATGAACGGGGTGGCGATCGGCGACTCGCGCGCCAAGGTCGAAGCGATGTACGGCAAGGCGAAGCGGAAGACAAAAAACGCCTACGGCCTATATTGGGAGGCGTATGATCAGGGCGGTTACAAAAACTTTTTGATGGTGAGCTATGACCGTGATCGGGTGGCGGCGATGTACACGAACCAACCGATTGTCCAAACGAACAAGGGGGCCGCCATCGGGACAACGAAGACGGCGGTGGAATCGCTGTACGGCCGGCCGCTCGCCTTCATCCAAAAAAAGGATGCCGTCTACAACATTCAAAATGACGAATACGGGATCTATCTTGTCAACGGCCGCTACGTCACCTTCTTTTATGACCGGTACAACAACAACCGGGTGGATGGCGTGCTTGTCGTCAATCGGGCGCTCGAGGATGAAAAGCCCGGGTTTTACGGAACGGCGACGGAGGAGCTGCGCACGGCCTATGAATATCAAATTTTTGATTTAGCAAACGCGGCGCGCCGCTTGCACGGGCTTCCGGCGCTCGCGTGGGATGCGAAGGCGGCGGCGGCCGCCCGTGAACATAGCGAAGATATGGCGGTCCATCACTACTTCTCTCATACGAACTTGCAAGGCCTGTCGCCGTTTGACCGCCTGAAGCGCCATGGCATCGCTTATCGCGTGGCGGGAGAGAACATCGCCTACGGACAATACGATGCGATTTTTGTCCATGAAGCGTGGATGCACTCGCTCGGTCATCGGCAAAACCTTTTATATCCGGACTTTACCCGCCTCGGCGTTGGGGTGGCGTTCAATTCATTTCATCAACCCTACTACTCTCAAGAGTTTTATACTCCGTGACCGCGGATGATGTTTTCGCTTCTACAGAGCGTCCCAACCTTGCTGGGACGTTCTTTTTTTTTGACTAAATAAATGGAAAAGGGTTCCCCTTTTTGTAGAAGTTTGTCGTATAATAGAATCGATTGCAACAAAATGATAGAAAGAGAGGAAAATAGGACCAGTGGGAAAAGCGAAGAACATCATCCGCATTGGGATCGGGGCGGTGTTGGCCGCATGGACGGCGCTGCAGGCGGCAGAAGCGGATGCCGGAGCGAATGTCGTCTACTGGGAAGGCATGCGCCTCGTGCAGGGGCAGATTGGGAAATTGGAGATTGTGAAACCTATTAATCTATGGAAACGGGAAAACGGGGCGCTGACGTTTGTCCGCGTGTTGCAGCCTGGAGAACAGTACCGGGTGTATTCGTATGACGAGGCGTTTGGCGGCCAATACGGGGTTGGCGGTGGATATTACGTCACCAATATCAAAGGGCATGTCGTGTATAAAACGCCGTCAAAGGAGAAGCTGAAGCTTGTCAATCCGGGGAAGTATGGGGCAAGGCAGCTGGCGGTCGGCACAGTGGTAAAGGAGGTGTCGACGCGCATCGCCTCCGGGGTGGAAAAAGAGGAAATGGAAATCGTCGGAACGCGCGGCAAGCAGCATGTGTACAAGCTTGACATCGATACGTCGAATGAGAGGCTGGCCATTGAGACGGCGCTGTCCAATGATCAAGTGCTTGGCGTTGAACCGGTGCTTGAGCAGGCAAAACGGTACGATGGCCGCGACGGAATCGTACTGGCGGCGGTGAACGGCGATTATTTCAAAGAGGATGGTTCGCCGACCGATTTGATGGTGCACCGGGGAGAGATCGTGATGACGAATACGACGCCGGCGGCGGAACGGACGATTTTTGGCATCAGCGCTGATGGAAAGCCGATGATTGGAAACCCAGATGTTCAAATTGGCGTTCGAATTGGAGAAGGAGGCTCATATCCCGTCGATGGCATCAACAAGCCGCGGCGCGCTCATCAGTTGATTTTGTACACCCCGTATTTCGCTGCCTCCACGAAAACGAACGCTCTTGGGACGGAAGTCGTGCTGACGAATGTACAAGGGGTGTTGAACGGGAATGGAACGGTCACCGGAACGGTGAAGAAGGTGGCTGTGAGTCAAGGAGATGAGCCGCTTCAGCCTGGGGAATTGGTGTTGTCGGGCCATGGCCGGGCGAGTGACTATTTGCGGCAGGCGAAAGAAGGGGATGCGGTGGAAATTTCCCTTCAGTATGACCAGCCCGAATGGAGTGGGGTGAGAGAAGCGCTCGGCGGCCGATACCGGTTGGTGGCGGATGGACAGGCGCAATCGTTTGCGATTGCTGGGGTGCATCCTCGCACAGCCGTCGGCATTGACCGCAACGGCAACGTCATGCTCGTCGTTGTCGATGGCCGCCAGCCTGCTCATAGCCAAGGCATGACGTTGAATGAGCTGGCCAAACTGATGCATGAGCTTGGCGCCGTCGATGCGATGACGCTCGATGGCGGCGGTTCTTCGACCTTTGTCGTCCGCCAGCCAAACGGGCAGCTCAAAGTCGAAAACAAGCCGTCTGATGGATTTGCGCGTCCGGTGGCGAATGCGCTTCTTGTTGTGTACAAAGAGACGCAAGAGAACGGGGAAAGCGAAGAAGTGCTTGATGATTTTGAGAACGAGTTGAAGTGGAATGCATCGGGCGTCAACTATGTGGGGGCTGCGGTCGAGCGGACGACAGAAAAGGTGAGAGAAGGAAAGCAGGCGCTGAAAATTTCATACGATTTCCGCGGGATGCCAGGGACATCCGGCGTCTATGCTAGTCGGGAGAAAGCGATTTGGATTTCGAAACGGCCGCAAGCGATTGGCATGTGGGTGTATGGAGACGGAAGCGGCCATTGGCTGCGCGCCCAGCTGCAGGATGGAAGCGGGCGCCGCATTTGGATCGATTTTGCCCGCCATGTCGATTGGATCGGTTGGAAATATGTCGAAGCCGCTGTGCCCAGCGATGTCGCGCTTCCGCTCATGCTGGAGATGCCGGTGCGTTATATGGAAACGGATATCGGACGGAAAAACGCCGGAGCGATTTACATCGACGGCCTTCGCGCCATCTTCCGCTGATGGGCGCGCCTCCCCTGCTTGCCTAGAAGAGGGAATGAACAAGGGATGTTGCTCACTAATCGAGAAAGTCCTTGCATGCTGTTCTTCTAGGCATTTGCATTTCTCTGAAAAGTATTGTATATATTAGAAAATGGGCGGATAGGCAAACCACAAGGGAGGCAAAAGTTTGACGATGGACGAGCAAACATTGTTGGAGCAGTTGCGGAAAAATCCGCCGAAGCTGGTCGGAGGATATAAAAAACAAGGATGGGCGATCAAAGTGTTGGAGCGAATCGCCAATCCGGATGTGGAAGACGAAGGGGACGGCCGGGTGACGGCCAAAGCGGTGCTGTGGGCGCAAGACGGCACGTATTACCCGGCTTTTTTGACAATTGACCTCAATCAACAAGGAAGAGTCGTCGGCGTCTATTTTATCGCTGAAAACAAGGAGCAGTTCGATTTGATTCCGTTCGAATGGGCGAAAGAGTTTCTTGGCAAGCCAGAGCAGGAAATCGTTCCGTTTCGCTACCGGACGCTGAGCAAAATCGACGGCGACAAGCAGCAAACTCATTGGCCGGACTTTCGTTGATCAAGGCTGGCTCTGACAGTCAAAAAGGTGGCTGAAGAGTCGGCCTTATTTTTATGCTTTGAAGGGCTTACGTTGGATTTTTTTTCGTGTGAGTAAAATATTTGT
>NZ_JHUS01000064.1:0-157042 GCF_000691465.1 Geobacillus sp. CAMR5420 | reverse complement strand
CAAAGTCTTGACTGACTCTTTTTTTTCAGGGCATATTTTCATTTTGCCTCTTTTCCAGTAAAATTGAAATACATGTTTTATATTTTTGTAGATAGCAGGTGAAAGTGTGAGGAGAAAACGGAGAAAAGCATTTTCCATCATCGGATGGCTGGCGGTGTTTTGGTTGTCGTTTTCGCTGTTGGCTGTTCAGACGGAAGCGGCCCCGTTCCCAAGTGTGGAGCGGCTTGAACAGCATGCCGCCCAGCTTGAGCGGGCGATGAAAGCGGATCAATGGTCCAAGCCGTACCGTCTCTTCAACCAAGTCAAACGCGATTATGAGGCGGCAAAAAAAGAAGTGGCGCGCGTGCGTCCACAAACGGCAAGGGCGCAGTTGGAAAAACGGATCGCGGCCGGAGAACAGACGATGAAAAAGGCTTCCGCCTATATCAGCGCGGTCGAAAGCGGGGAGCGATTGCGCGCCTTGACGGCCAACGTCGACCGGGCGCTGCGGACGGGGGATGTGGATGTTGTGTACGATTCCTACGGTCCGCTGGAATATCAAATTCGCAAAACAGCGATTCTCATCGGCCGCGTTCCGGGAGCGTCGCTGCGCGAAAAGATGGAAGGATGGTTTCAACGCCCGGCTTTGGCTGTCAAGCTGCGTGCCTATGATCCCATCAATATTATGAAAGCCATGGACAAGCTGCTTGATGCGTATGATGAAGGGGATATCGCGCGGGCGGAGCGGTTGCTGTCGCTTTGCGACCGGTGGCTGCCAAACGTGGTGGATGCGGCGACGCGCAAGCAGCTGGCGGTGTATATCGATGATTTTAAAGCGCCGGTTGTCTTAGATGTCGATATCGAATAAACTGGCGCATGTCGGGAGAGGAGAGACGGATATGAAGGTGATTCAGCGATGGGCGGCGGCTCTTCTATTGCTTGCGGCTTCATTTTCGGTTTGGAGTCCGCCGGCGGAGGCGGCGACGGCTCCGGCGTCAACGAAGGTGCTCGAAGAAGTGCGGGAAATTGTCCGCCAGTATTATGTGGAACCAGTGAGCGATCAAGTGCTGAAGGCGAGCACCCCGCAAGATATTGTCAAACAGCTTGACCCGTATTCTGCCTATATGACAAAGGAAGAATACGAGGAATTTTTGAAGTGGATTGATATGGAGTCTGTCGGCATCGGCGTGATGATTGAGGAAGATGAGGACGGCGTCCACATCATGTCTGTCTTGGACAATGGGCCAGCCGCCCGCGCCGGACTGCAGCCGGGCGATGTGATTCAGGCTGTTGACGGGCAGCCGGTAACGAATGAGACAATGGAAAAAGTATTGAGCTTGATCGCAGGGGAAGAAGGAACGACGGTGGCCGTAACCGTTTGGCGGCCGTCGACCGAGGAAACCGTCAGCGTCACCATCAAGCGGGAAAAAATCGACTGGCCGAACGTGGAGTTCAAACGGCTGGCAGGGAATATCGGCTATATTCAGCTATATAGTTTTGATGAGACAGCGCCTGGTGAGATCGAACGCGCCATTCGCTCGTTAAGCGGGGTGAAAGGGTGGATTTTTGACCTCCGCGACAATCCGGGGGGATATGTGGAAACGGCGCAGCAAATCGCCGGCTTTTTCCCGAATGTGAAACAGGCGTTTCAGTTGCGCGACCGTTCGAATCACCCAGAAGTGTATGCCGCTGTCAAACAGCCGGTGCAAATGGCGGGTCCGATCCGGCTGCTTGTCAACGCGTCGAGCGCGAGCGCGTCGGAAATGTTGGCGGCGGCGGTGAAGGAGCAAAAGGCGGCCGTTTTGTATGGGCAACGGACGTTTGGCAAAGGATCGATGCAGGAAATGTTTGAGCTGTCGGACGGCAGCATGTTGAAGTTGACCGTCGCCCACTTTTTCTCGCCAAAAGGGACGCCGATTCATCACGTTGGGGTGAAGCCGGATGTGCCGACGGTTGTCGGTAAAGAGCTGTATGCCGCTCACCGCGATTTGCTGATTGGCCAGCTGAAAGGGTATCAGTCGCTCGGCAAGCTGCGCAATGCGCCGGTCGATAAGACGTTTGTCGTCCGCTTCTCTCGTCCGCTCGCCAATACCGCGGTAAGCGGAGTAAAATTGTATCAATTAGGTGGACAGGAAGCGGCGGTGACGGCGCAAATCCGCCGGGGGACGGAGCTTTTGATCAAACCGGCAGCGAAGCTGGCCAAAGGGCAGAGCTATTTATTGGTCATTCCGCCGGTGTTAAAAAGCAAAGACGGCGTGGCGATGAAAAAAGGCGCTTACATGGAGATTCAAACCGCTGCTTCTACGAAATAAGGCCCTCCCGTCCAGATGCGTTGGATAGCCGTCTGCTCTTGATGGTGCAAAGTTCGGCTGCTTCGACTAAGGCTCGGCTGACAACGGGAGCGCGGTCGTTTTGAACGGAACGATGCAAAGAAAGCTGGCCTCCATCGGTCGTTTGGCGACCATGGGGGCCAGCTTTTTGCCGATTACGTTTCGCTTGATTGCGTTTCTTGCCTTTCGCTCTGTGCCGGGGAGGATGGGATTGTCACCTTCCAGGACGTCCAATCCGGTTCTGCTTTGTGCAGCAATTCCGGTGGGAAGAGGAACGTCCATGGTTTGCTGGTGTGGGCTTTCACTTCCAGATGGCACGGAAATAATCCGCGGGCGACCATGTCGCCAGCATGATCCCGCACTTCAAGCGGGATTTGTTCAAAATGGATATGTTTGTCGCTGCCGTTGCGAATGAGCAACGTGACGGCTAGTTCACCGGAAGGCAGCTGTTTCGCTTCAATGCCCATGAAGTTCACCTCCCCGGGAGCGGGAGGCGGAACCGAGTCAACGAGGGCTTGCAGCTGTTGGTGCTGCTTGGCCGACAGCGCCTGCTCCCAGCTTTCCTCTAGGTCGAGCCGATGCCGCGGTGTCAGTTCAAAGGCGATCTTCCATCCATCTTGAGGCAACTGATCGACGAGCTTGTCCTCGGCGGCGAACAAAAACCGCCACGGGCGGGCCGTCATCGGCGGCAGCTCGCCGAAAGCGCTCATATCAAACTCTTTGCGGGCGATCGCCGTGCCATCCTCGTCAAGCAGCAACAGGCGGATTCGTTCAAAGCGAACCGGCTTCGGCAGCGTGTTGCGCAAAATGGCGACAGCGACAAACCCATCGTTGTATTCGACCAGCTTGACGCCGGAAATGGAAATTTGGTTTGGCTGAAGCGGCGGCAGCTGTTCGTGGTAAAAGCGATAGACGTACGTTTCCTCTGGAGACAGCTGCCAGTCCGGATGAAACGACAGCGTCGTTTTCGTTCCGCCCTCCGGCTGTTCGACATGCTGCGCCGGCAGCTCGGCCTCCGGTTGTGTGCGTTGTTTTCGTCGGAAAATCATAGGGAACCTCCTTTACGAGGCGGCGTGCTGCGCCGCGGTTATGGTTCGTTCGCGGCGACGGCCGCTTCGTCATCGATGACAAACTGGCTTTTCAAATAGTTCATGGCTGTGGTGCAAATGCCGGCGTCGATCGCTTGCTGCAGCGCGACGAATTCGCGGTAGGCGTCCATTTCAAAGGCACGGTACGGATCCTCTTGGCCGTAGCTGCGCAAATGAATCCCCTCTTTCAATACATTCAGTTGATTTAAGTGGCGAATCCAGTGGGCGTCGATGGTTTCGACCATCACATGCTTAAGCCGCATCGTTTGTTCTTCGTCGCACGGAAGATCGGCGAGCGCCGCTTCAAGCGATTTGTATTCGTCCCAAACAAGTTGGGCGATTTCTTCTTTTTGCTTATGGCGAAGATCCTCAATCGGATAGGCAAATTGGAAAAAGGCACGGCGCAGCTCGTTGTGCAGTCCTTCGATGTCCCACTCTTCAAACAAAACGTCTTCCGGACAATAACGGTCGATCGTTTGCGTGATATAACGCTGAATGTGCCGAAGGAGCTCGGACAGCACCTCTGCTTGCTTCAGCGCCAAGACGCGATCGCGCATATGGTAGATGACTTTGCTTTGTTGGTCAATCACAGTGTCCAGTTTCAATAAATGCAATCGCGCCGAATAATGGGCGTTTTCGATCGTTGTTTGCACTTTTTGGACGAACTTGATCGGGTCGGGCGACACGATGCGCCCGGTTTCATCCGTCTCGACTTTGCTTTTCCATTTTTTCAATTCATCTTGATCATACAAGCGGAATAAATCGTCGTCGAGCGAAATGATAAACTGGGAAGACCCCGGATCCCCTTGGCGTCCTGCCCGGCCGCGCAGCTGCATATCAATGCGATGGCTTTCATGGCGCTCTGTGCCAATGATGTGCAGCCCGCCAAGTTCCTTGACGCCTTCCCCAAGCAAAATATCGGTCCCGCGCCCGGCCATATTGGTGGCGATCATCACTTGCCCTTTTTGCCCGGCGGTCGCGATGATGCGCGCCTCTTCTTCCTCCGTTTTGGCATTGAGCAGGTGGTGAGGGATGCCTGCTTTCGAAAACGCTGCTGACAACCGTTCCGACTGAGCGACCGATGTCGTGCCGATGAGAACAGGGCGGCCGATGGCATTCATTTTTTTCACTTCGTCAATAATTTTCCGTACTTTCGCCTCGTACGTCTGGTAGACGAGGTCGTCCCAGTCGGTGCGTCGGGATGGCCGGTTTGTCGGAATCGTAATCACGCGCAGCCGGTACGTTTGCCAAAATTCTTCTTTCGACGGCGTAGCGCTGCCGGTCATCCCGGCCAGCTTCTCATACATGCGAAAATAGTTTTGGATCGTAATCGTTGCTTGGATGTCGTTTTCTTCGGTGATTTCCACACCTTCTTTCGCTTCAATCGCTTGATGCAGGCCGTCGCTGAACGAGCGTCCTTCCATCACCCGGCCGGTGAACGGGTCAACGATCATCACTTTGCCGTTTTTGACGATGTAATCGACATCCCGCCGCATGATAAACCAAGCGCGCAGCGACTGCATCGCATGATGGAGCAGCACGTGATGCTCCCAGTCGTATAGGTTATCGATGCCAAACGCCCGCTCGATTTTTTGCGCCCCTTCTTCGGTGAGGAAAATTTGTTTCGTCTCCGGAGACCGTTCATACTCTTTTCCTTCTTCGAAGGTGCGGACGATGCGTGCCATAATCGGGAACAATTCGGCTCCGATTCCCGATTTATTGGCGATGATGAGCGGGGTGCGCGCTTCGTCGATTAAAATGCTGTCAATTTCATCGATGATGGCGTAATACAGCGGGCGCTGCACTTTATCTTCGAGGCGGTACACCATGTTGTCGCGCAAATAATCAAAGCCGAACTCGGTGCCGGTGCCGTACGTGATATCGGCCGCGTACGCTTCTTTTTTCTCGCTGGCCGTCATTTGCGACACATTCAGGCCGACGGTTAAGCCGAGAAAGCGGAACACACGGCCCATTTGTTCGCAGTCCCGGCGCGCCAAATATTCGTTGGCTGTAATAATGTGGACGCCTTTTCCAAGGAGGGCGTGCAAGTAGCTTGGCAAAGTGGCTGCCAATGTCTTTCCTTCCCCGGTCTGCATTTCGGCGATGTTTCCTTCATGCATCGCCAATCCGCCCATCAGTTGCACGTCGTAATGGCGCAGCCCGAGCACGCGCCGCGCCGCCTCCCGGACGACGGCAAACGCCTCGGTTTTGATGTCATCGAGCGTCTCACCGCGTTCGAGCCGTTCTTTGAAGGCAACCGTTTTTTGGCGCAGTTGTTCATCGCTCAGCGAAGAAATGGTGGGTTCCCATTCATTGATTTGCGCCGCCAGCTTGGCAAGACGCTGCACGTCTCGCGCGCTTTCGTCAAATAGTTGCTTTACTTTTGTCAACATATTGTCCATTCCTCTCCTAGACAGGCATGATTCACACCAAGTGCTCTAAAACCTAATTATAGCACAAGATGTTTCCTGTGGAGGGAGGATGTAAAATGTGGAATCGTCCGCCGGATTGGCGCTCGGAGCTTCTCGCGGCAAGGGAAAAAGAAATTTTCCATCCTTGGGGACAAAAAAGGGGTGTAAAAAAAGATTGATTTACTCATCGTATATGGTAACATAAAGATGATGTGTGTTTCCGCGATTTTATAAGGCCAAGGTGATTGCATATGAATATGGAAGCATTTGCCGCATGTTTGGCTTCGTTTATCACAGTATTGGTCATCACCCCGTTCGTGATCAAGCTCGCGGTCAAAATTGGCGCGGTCGATCGGCCGAACGGGAGAAAAGTGCATACAAAAGTCATGCCAAGGCTTGGCGGATTGGCCATTTTTATCGGTGTCGCCGTCGGCTATTTTGTCGGCGGGGTGTATAAAGAGCAAGTGACGGGGATGACGGTCGGCGCCATCATCATCGTGCTCGTCGGGATGCTCGACGATTTGTACGAGCTGTCGCCAAAAGTGAAGATGGCCGGCCAGCTGCTGGCGGCGTTCGTCGTTGTTGCTTCCGGGCTGAAGGTCGATCTTTTGACCGTTCCGTTTGTCGGCACGTTTGAGGTGGGGCTGTGGAGCTACCCGATCACGATATTTTGGATTGTCGCGATTACGAACGCCATCAACTTGATCGATGGATTGGATGGATTGTCCGCGGGCATTTCCGCCATTGGGATTGCGGCCATTGCCGTTATGGCGGGCATGGCGGGCAAAATGCTCATTTTCACGCTCTGCTTGATCATCTTAGGCAGCGTCATCGCTTTCTTGTTTTACAATTTCCACCCGGCAAAAATTTTCATGGGGGATACCGGCGCGTTGTTTTTAGGATATGCGATTTCCGTCCTGTCGGTGCTAGGGCTTTACAAAAGCGTGACGCTCTTCAGCTTCGTCGTTCCGGTGATCATTTTGGGTGTGCCGATTTTCGATACGACATTTGCCATTATTCGCCGCATTGTGAATAAAAAGCCGATCTCGGCGCCGGATAAGTCGCATCTTCATCATCGGCTGCTGGCCCTTGGCTTTTCGCATCGCAACACGGTGCTGCTCATTTATGCGTTTGGCTTGATGTTTGCCATCAGCGCGATTTTGTTCTCCGCGTCGACGTTATGGCAGTCCATTCTCATCGTCTTTGCCTTGATCGTCTTCGGGGAACTGCTGGCTGAACTGATCGGCTTGGTCAATGATCAGTACAAGCCGTTTATGACCTTTATTCGCAAGCTGCTTCGGGGAAGCCGAAAAGTATACGGAAATGACCGATAAATAGCAAATGGGCCGTTTGTGTCATGAAAGGGACAAACGGCTTTTTTCAGGAATGGCCCGTCTTTGGAAAATTATACCCTTCTTTTTCGTTGTTTATGCAGCTTCTTCCGTTCCTTCGCTGATTTTTTTGCGGCAAGGCCAAGATTGCCACAAAACTGTCATTATATATTGACGCAAATGTGATAAACTAAACATGTTTATTCTATATATTTTTTGGATTTGGAGGAACTTGCGATGAATGTGCCAATGTTGGATTTAAGCGAACAGTATGAACAATTGAAGCCGGAGATCATGCGCGTATTGGATGAAGTGATGCGCTCCTCCCGCTTTATTTTAGGGGATTATGTCAAAAAGCTAGAAGCAGATATTGCCGCCTACAGCCGGGCTAGACATGGGATCGGCTGCGGCAACGGAAGCGATGCGATACATATTGCTTTGCAAGCGGCCGGCGTCGGGCCGGGCGATGAAGTCATCACGACGGCGTTCACCTTTTTCGCGACGGCAGGATCGATTGCGCGGGCCGGCGCCAAACCGGTGTTTGTCGATATCGATCCGGTGACGTTCAACATCGATCCAGCGAAAATTGAAGCGGCGGTGACGGAGAAGACGAAAGCCATCATCCCGGTGCATTTGTACGGGCAAATGGCGGATATGGAGGCGATTGCCGCGATTGCCAAGCGGCATGGATTGGTTGTCATCGAGGACGCCGCCCAGGCGATCGGCGCGAAATACAACGGGAAATGCGTTGGCGAGCTGGGGACGGCGGCGACGTACAGCTTCTTCCCGACGAAAAACTTGGGCGCCTACGGGGATGGCGGCATGATCATTACGAATGATGACGAACTGGCCGAAAAATGCCGGGTCATCCGCGTTCATGGCAGCAAGCCGAAATATTACCATCATGTACTTGGCTACAACAGCCGCCTCGATGAGATGCAAGCGGCGATTTTAAGCGTCAAATTCCCGCATCTGGATCGGTGGACGGAACAGCGGCGCAAGCATGCGGCGACGTATACGCGCCTGCTCGAGGAGGCGGTCGGCGACCTTGTTGTGACGCCGAAAGAAGTCGACGGGCGCTATCATGTGTTCCATCAATACACGATTCGAGCGCCGAAGCGCGACGAGCTGCAAGCGTTTTTGAAAGAACAGGGGATCGCGACGATGGTGTACTATCCGCTGCCGCTGCATTTGCAGCCGGTGTTTGCTTCGCTCGGATACAAGGAAGGGCAGCTGCCGGAGGCGGAAAAAGCGGCGAAAGAAGCGCTGTCGCTGCCGATGTTCCCAGAGCTGAAAGAGGAGCAGCAACAGTACGTCGTCGAGAAAATCGCAGAGTTTTACCGTCATTTCGCTTGATCGTCCAACCGGCCAAAGGAAACGTCACTTGCGCACAGCAATGGCGTTTTCTTTGGCGTTGGATCATTTGTTTTGTTCACAACACTTTGTTATTTTATGATAAGGGATGGTGGCCGGATTGACGGCGGAAAAACGACCGTTTGTGCTATACGAATATTTGCGCTTTTTTTGGCAGCGAAAATGGTGGTTTCTTGTCGTTCCGCTTGCGACGATCGTGTTGACCGTCATCGCAGGGCGGCTTTTGCTGCAGGGGGAGAAGTATACGGGGAAAGCTGTCATATTTACGGGATCAATTGACGTAAAAGAGTTGACGGATCCGAAAAATATAGAAGCGAAGTTTCCAGATGTGAAAAACTTGGATGTCGTCGTTCCTGAAGAACAGTACGTGCAAATCACGGTCAAAGGCGACGATGAACAAGACGTGAGTCGAGAATTGAAGCTTGTTGTGTCGGAATACAGCCAGGGGCTCAAGCGCCATTCGCAAGAGCGGATTGATGTCACCACGAAATACTTGCATGCGCTGGAAGAACGGGAGCGCGCCTTGCAGCAAAAAGTCGATTATTATAGCGAACAAATACAGTCGGGCCGCTTGAATCCGGAACAGCTCCATGACATCAGCGACTTGTTGGTTGAGTCGGAAAACAACTTGACTGAAGTGATGGAGCGTGTCAATCGCATCCGCGGCAATCTTGTCTTTTACGAAAAACCGGCCGTATTGTCGGAAACGGTGGCGAAATCGAAAACGTATACGGGGCAGCTGATGGCCGTCGGCCTTGTCCTCGGCCTGTTTTTGACGGTCGTTTGGCTCGTGCTTTGGAAGTATATATTGGACGCGAGGAGGTACTATTCTTCATGATCCGTTTTGCCATTGTCGGCATGGGGCATATCGCCAAAAAACATATCGATGCCATTGAAAAGGCGGACGGCGCCGAGCTGGCGGCAGTGTGCGACACGAACCCGGAACGGTTGCGCGACGTGTCGGACGTTCCTGTTTACACTGATATGGAGACGATGTTGAAGGAGAACGAACAGATCGATGTCGTCAACATTTGTGTTCCGTCTGGATTGCACGCGCGGCTGGCCAAGCTGGCGGCTCGCTATCGCCGTCATATCATTGTGGAAAAACCGATGGCGCTCCGTGTGAGCGACGCCGAAGAGATGATCCGCGCGGCGAAAGAAAGCGGCGTGAAGCTCGCGGTCGTTCATCCGAACCGCTTCCGTCCAGCGATTCGGAAGCTGAAAGAGGCGATGGAGCGCGGGATGTTCGGAAAACTGAGCCATGCGAACGCCACGGTGCGCTGGAATCGAAATCAAGCCTATTATGATCAGGCGGCGTGGCGGGGGACGAAAGAGTTTGACGGCGGCGTCTTGATGAATCAAGCCATTCACAATTTGGATTTGCTGCTTTGGCTGATGGGGCCGGTCAAGGCGGTGCAAGCGATGGCGGCGACAAGGCTGCGCAAGATTGAGACGGAAGACGTCGCGGCGGCGGTCGTCGAGTTTGAAAGCGGGGCGCTTGGCGTCATTGAGGCAGCGACGACGATTTATCCGCAAAACTTGGAGGAATCGATCGCCATTTTCGGTGAAACGGCATCGGTGAAAATCGGCGGCCGGACGGCCAACTTTATCGAAACGTGGGAAGCGGAAGGCGTCAGCGAGGAAGAACGGGCAAAGCTCATCGATGAGATCAACGCCGACCCGTTTGGCAAGCCGGGGCACCAATGGATCATTGAAGATATGGTGCAAGCGATTCGCGAAGACCGCGAGCCGATCGTCACGGGTTTGGACGGATTGGCTCCTGTTCGGCTGATCGAAGCGATTTTGCGTTCGGCGGAAACGGGGACAAGAGTGCAACTATCTGAGTAGAAAGGAATGAGAGGAATGAACTACGCGGAACGGCTGTTGCAAAAATTTGAGAAACGCGACGCGGTCATCGGCGTGGTCGGGCTTGGCTACGTCGGGTTGCCGCTGGCAGTCGAAAAAGCAAAAGCAGGGTTTCATGTCATTGGCTTTGACATCCAACAAAGCCGCGTCGATCAAGTGAACAATGGGATCAACTACATCGGCGATGTCGTCGATGAAGATTTGCATGAGATGGTCAAACAAGGGCGGCTTGTGGCGACGACCGATTACGCCCGGATCGCGGAAGTCGATGCCGTGGCGATCGCGGTGCCGACCCCGCTCGATGAGCATCATCAGCCGGATACGTCCTACGTCGAAAACTCGGCGAAGGAAATCGCTAAATACGCCCATGAAGGGATGCTTGTCGTTTTGGAATCGACCACCTATCCAGGCACGACGGAAGAAATCGTGAAACCGGCGCTGGAGAAAAAGGGGCTCGTCGTCGGGGAAACGGTGTTCGTTGCCTATTCGCCGGAGCGGGTTGACCCGGGCAACAAGCAGTTTAAGACGAAAAATACGCCGAAAGTCGTCGGCGGCGTGACAAAGACGTGCACGAAAGTGGCAGCGGCCATGTATCGAGCTGTGCTTGAAGGCGATGTGCACGAAGTGTCGAGTCCGGCGGTGGCGGAAATGGAGAAAATTTTTGAAAACACGTTTCGCCATATCAACATTGCGTTAGCGAACGAAATGGCCATTTTGTGCGAACGGATGGGCATTGATGTCTGGGAAGTCATCGATGCAGCGAAAACGAAGCCGTACGGATTTATGGCGTTTTATCCGGGGCCGGGGCTTGGCGGCCATTGCATTCCAATCGACCCGTTTTATTTGACATGGAAGGCGCGCGAATACAACTACCATACGCGCTTGATCGAGCTGGCCGGAGAAATCAACAACGCCATGCCGGAATATGTCGTCAACCGCGCGATGCTCATTTTGAACGAAGAAGGGAAGGCGCTGCGCGGTTCGAAAGTGACGGTACTCGGCGTCGCCTACAAAAAAGACATTGATGATGTGCGCGAATCGCCAGTGTTGAAAATCGTCGAGCTGCTCGAGCAATACGGAGCGGAATTTGCGGTCGTCGACCCGTATGTTCCGTCGTTCCGGGCGTGCAACCGGGTGATTGAGACGGTCGAGCTGACGCCGGAACTGCTTGCACAGTCAGATCTTGTCTTGATTACGACGGATCATTCCAACATCGACTATGAAATGGTCGCTCGTCACAGCCGGGTCGTGTTTGACACACGCAATGCTATGAAAGATGTGTCGAAACCGGCAAAATACGTCAAATTGTAAGCGAAGGAGACGAAACCATGAACGTTGTCGATCCCTCTGTTGTTTGCGGTGAACGTGTCGAAATGGGCCATTTCACGGTCATCGAGGCGAATGTAAAAATCGGAAACGACGTTAAAATCGGACATCGCGTCACGATTCACGAAGGAACCGTCATCGGCGACGGCGTGACGATCGCCGACGGAGCGGTGCTCGGCAAACCGCCGAAGCCGGCGAAAACGAGCACCGTCAAGCTGTCGGGCGAGCTGCCGCCGCTTGTCATCGGCGACCATTGCACGATCGGCGCCAACGCCGTCATCTATCGAGGCGCGACGATCGGCGCCTACACATTGATCGCTGATTTGGCGAGCGTGCGCGAAAACGTGCACATCGGCCAATATGTGATCGTCGGGCGCGGGGTGTGCGTCGAAAACCACGTCCAAATCGGCGATCGGACGAAAATCCAGTCGAACTCCTACATCACGGCCTACACGACGCTCGAAGACCATGTGTTCATCGCCCCGTGCGTCACGACGACCAATGACAACTACATGGGGCGGACGGAAGAACGGTTCGCCAAAATCAAAGGGGCGACCGTCAAGCGCGGGGCGCGCGTCGGAGGCGGAGCGATTTTGCTGCCGGGCGTGACGGTGGCGGAAGAGACGTTTGTCGCCGCTGGGGCGCTCGTCACAAAAGATACGGAACCGAGGACGGTCGTGAAAGGATTCCCGGCGCGCTTCAGCAAAATGGTCGACGAGCGGGAGTTGTTATAAATTGTTCTCGGCATTCAAGCGTTTAGGAGCGGATTCGCTCCTTTACGCGTTTATGAACGTCGGCACGAAGCTGATTGCCTTTTTGATGCTGCCGATTTATACAAGCTATTTGTCAAAGGCGCAGTACGGGGCGGTCTACTTGATCGACCAATGGACGTCGATGCTGACATTTCTCGTCATTTTCGGTACGGATTCGGCGCTCTCTTTTTACTATTACGACACGGACGACAAAGAGAAGCGCCTTTTGTATGTGCGCAACGTCATGTACTTCCGGCTGTTTGTCGTCGCCATCTTATTTTTGGCTGTCGTTTTGGCCGGTCCGTGGATCGCAGGCGCGCTGTTTCAAGAACCTCGCTATGTCGATTTGCTGTACATCAGTATCGCGACGTTGCTGCTCGATACGATTTTCGTCATGGCGACGACGGTGCTGCGGTTTGAATTTCAGACGAAAAAAGTCGTGATTTGGACGCTCGTGAAAATGCTGCTTGTCTCTGTGCTGTCGTATGCGGCGCTCCGGTGGTTCGCGGCGACGCCGGAAGGGCTGCTCATCGGCCGGCTCGTGAGCAGCGCGCTCGTGTTTTTGTTGATGCTGCATTTGACCGTCAAGTATATGGTGTGGCGCGTGCGCTTTGACGTGTTAAAGGAGCTGCTTGCCTACGCCGCCCCGCTCGTGCCGACTTCGCTCGCCTTTTGGGTGATCGCCAACGTCAGCACGTTTTTCATCCAACGGTTTGCGTCGTTGGAGGAAGTCGGGGTGTTTGGGGTTGCCTTGCGTCTCGCGACCGTGATCACGCTCATCACGAGCGGCGTGCAGATGGCGTGGCGTCCGTATTCGATGTCGATGAAAGACCGGCCGGAAAGCCGTGCGCTGTTTGCGAAAGTGTATATGGCGCTTTTGCTCATTGGAGCGTTTGGGCTGCTTTTGATCGCCACGGCGAGCCCGTGGCTTGTGGAAACCTTTTTCAAACAGGAATATCGCGATGCAGCGTCCTATATCCCGTTTTTATCGGCCGTCACGTTTTTGAACTTTTATTATCTAATTGTTTCCACCGGCTTGTTTTTGACAAAGGAAACCGGCTATATTTCACGGGTGTTCACGCTAGCGGCGCTTCTTCATCTTGCGTTGAACGCCGTTTTGGTGCCGCTTTGGCTCAGCTGGGGGGCGGTCGCGGCCAGCCTCATTACGTATATGGTCGCTGTGGCTTTCATTTTTCGCAAAAGCCAGCAAGTGTATCCTGTGCCAGTGTCATGGAAAAAGATGGCTTTGGTTTTGGTCGGCACATTGCTCGCCCTCATCGTCATCGTCTACGTTCAGCAGGCGCCGCTTGCTGACGGCTGGGTGCTCGCTGGTTGGGGCTTGTTTGCCGCCACGCTCTTTGCCAGCCGGGTTGATCGTGATTTGCGCCGTCCGGTGCGCACGATCGAGGATGAAAATGCGCAAAATACTTGATAACCGCTCATCTGATCTAGGAGGTGTTTCGGATGAAAATCGCCACCGTGTTAGGCGCCAGACCGCAGTTTATCAAGGCTGCCCCCGTCTCGCGCGTCTTGCGAAAACAATATACCGAAGTGCTGATCCATACCGGGCAGCACTATGACCCGAATATGTCGGCCATTTTTTTTGAGGAGTTGAATATTCCGACGCCTGACTACTATCTTGGGGTGGGTTCAGGCAGCCATGGAAAGCAAACGGGCGAAATGCTGATGAAAATTGAAGAAATTGTCATGCAAGAAAAACCGGATTATGTGCTCGTCTATGGCGATACGAACTCGACGCTCGCGGGCGCTCTTGTCGCAGCGAAGCTCCATATTCCCGTCATCCACGTCGAAGCCGGACTGCGCAGCTTCAACAAGCAGATGCCGGAAGAAATCAACCGCATCATGACCGATCATGTCTCCGAGCTCTTATTTTGTCCAACGGAGACGGCCGTGGAAAATTTACGAAAAGAAAATATTACGCGAAACGTCTGGAATGTCGGCGACGTCATGTATGACGCCATTTTGTACAACAAGGAGCTCGCACAGCGCCAATCGACGATTTTGGCTGATTTGTCGCTGGCGGAACAATCCTACTACTTGATTACCATTCACCGAGCGGAAAATACCGATGACCCCGACAAATTGAAAGCCATTTTGGCTGCTTTTGCGGACATCGACGGGACGAAAGTGTGGCCGATTCATCCGCGGACGCGGCATAAGCTTGAAGAGTACGGCTTGGACGCTTCGGCGATTCCAGGGCTTCGGCTGATCGATCCGGTCGGTTATTTGGACATGCTTCGGCTAGAGAGCGGCGCGAAAAAAATCATCACCGATTCAGGCGGCGTGCAAAAGGAGGCGTATTTCTTGCGCGTGCCTTGCGTGACGGTGCGCGAACAAACCGAATGGGTGGAAACGCTCAAAGGCGGGGCGAACATCTTAACCGGCACGGACCGCGAGAAGATCGTCGCGGCGGTCCACAAGGAAGTCGCCCCTGTTTATGCGGACGTCTTTGGCGATGGGCATGCGGCGGAGAAAATCGTGGCGGCGATCGGACAGCGATAAGGGTGCGTCGGCATGTTGGACGTGTTGATCTGGTTGATTGTTCTTGTCGCCTCCACCTTGATGTTTCGCTATGCAGCGGGGACGCTTTCATGGACGGCGCCGAATCTCGTGTCGATTGTGTACTATTACTCGTTCCTTCTGTCGAGCTTCATCGGCGCGCTGCTGATCGCCTTGGGGATGGACGATTACTACATGATTCGCAAGCTGTTTCGGCCTGAGGAATACCGGCAGATTGGATTTGCTGTCGTATGCTTTGTCATGATCGTGTTCCCGCTGTCGATGGTGGTCGTTTCAAGGCTGTGCGGATTTGAAGCGAGGCAGGAGTTTCGCGCCTATTTGCAAAAGCCGCTTTCTCCGTTGGCTGGAGCGACGGGCAGCCAAGTGTTTTATGCGTTTTTGGCGCTGTCGCTGCTCAGTTTTGTCGCCATTGCGTATATGATTTGGAAAACGCCGACGATTCCGGTGTTTGCGCTCTTGACAGGGACGGATGAGAGCTTGGCTGCGTTGCGTGTTGAGGCGTCGCGCCATTTTGCCGGAAACGTGCTCGTTCGCAATATTTTTGCCATTACGCTCACGCCGCTTTTGTCGTTTATCGCTTATTTGTTTGCCGAGCTGACGCACGAGTGGCGGTGGAAGCTGCTGTTTATCTGTCTGTTTGTCGGGGCGGTGTTCGTCAATGTGTATGATTTGGCCAAATCGCCGATTTTCTTTTACGTGATGATGTTTTTGCTGATTCGCATCTACATTGGAAAAACAAGGCTGTCGGCGGCGAAATTGGCGCTGTATGGGGGAGTGGGGGCGGCGGTGCTCGTCGGCATGTACATCGTCATTCAAGGGGTGCAAGATGCCACGACCTTTTTGTCTTACAACAAGGGCCCGATCGGCCGCATGATTTTGGCGCAAATCGCGCCGACGTTTCTTCATTTGAATTTGTTCGGCGAAGCGCTGCCATTTCTTTATGGAAAAAGCTTGCCCTCGATTTTAACAGGGTTGTTTGACGTCGAGAACGTCCGCTCCGCCCGCCTCGTGATGGCGCACGTGTTCCCGGAGCGGATCGAGGATGGAACGGGAGGGGTGCTCAATACGCTCTTTGTCGCTGAGGCGTATGCGAACTTTGGCTACGTTGGAATCGTCATCGGCACGCTGTATGTCGGTGTCGTGACGCAGCTGTTGTACATTGGGTTTCTACGGCTGCCAAAAAATCCTTTGTTTTTAAGTTTGTTCGTTTATTTTTCCATTAACATCCCCCGCACGCTCGTCGGTGGGTTCACCGATTTTTTGTTCAATCCGACCTGGGTGCTGCTCGTGGCGTTGTTTGGCGGAATGGCGTTATGGCTGCGGGTGCAGGGGGATTTACGGGCATGGTTTGCAACGAAAAGGCGAATCACTGATGAGGGATGAATGATGAAAACCGTATTGATTTATTACCCGTTTTCACTCGCCGCGGAACGAAACAGCGGGTCAAAGCTGCGGCCGTATGAAATGCATCAGGCGTTTTTGCGCTGGGGAGCGAAAGAGGGAGTGGACGTTCTTCTGATCGCCGGCACGTCAGCCGAGCGGGAGAAGCAATTTCAAGAGCTCCGCAGCCAAGGCAAGCTCGATGATGTCTGGTTTTGCTATATGGAAAACCAGACGATTCCGCTTTGGCTCACGGACCCAGGACACCGGCCGCAACGTCCGTTCGTCGACCGGGACGTTCTCCGCTACTTGAAAGCCCGCAACGTTCCGATCGGCGTCTTTTACCGCGACGTCTATTGGAAGTTTCCTGATTTGTATCCGCTCCGCGGTTGGAAAAAAGCGGCCATGCAAATGATGTACCGTTGGGAAGAACGGTTTTACGAGCGGTACTGCGATGTCATCTTTTTGCCGAGCCTCGAAATGGGAACATATGTCGCGATCCGCCGCCCGATGGTCGATTTGCCGCCGGGTGGGAAGCAAAAGCCGTTTCAGCGGTTCGGGACGGCGAAACAGCCGCTGAATGCCATTTATGTTGGCGGCATCAACAATGCCGACTATGGGCTTTTGCTCCTGCTTGAGGCGATTCGCTTGGCAAACCGCCGCAAGCCGCTTGTTTCGCTCACCGTCGTCTGCCGAAAAGACGAGTACGAGCGGCAGCCGCTTGCGGTGAAAGAAGAGCTTGCCGCCTTGCAAGTGCGCGTCGAGCACGTCAGCGGCGAAGCGCTCGACCGTTTGTATGCGGAGATGGATTTCGCCTTCATCCCGCGGCGGCGGAGCGAGTACAATGATTTTTCCGTTCCCGTCAAACTGGTCGACTATCTGTCGAGCGGCCTGCCGATTGTCGCCACCGCTTGCTCAGCGCAAAAGCGATTGATTGAAGCGGATGGGTATGGCGTCATTTGCGACGACAACCCGTCGTCGATGGCAGAAGCGATCGCCAAGATGGCGGACATGCTCGAGGAGTGCCGCTTGCGCATTGCGCGGACGTTTATGGCGAAACATTCATGGGAAGCGAGAGTGGAAAAGGTGAAAGAAACGTTGGTGGGGGGCCTCCGATGAAAGTCGCCTTATTGGCTCCAAGCAAATCGATCCATACGCATAAGTGGGCCCGCTTTTACCAAACGCAAGGCATCGATGTGAAAGTCGTGACGTTTAAAGACCATTACGGGCCGGAGCAAGCGAAAGAAGTCGAGACAGTCGTGCTGCCGAAATGGCTGCCGGGGAAGTTGTCGTATTTTTCCACTGTCTTTTCATTAAAGCGGCTGCTCGCTTCGTTTCGACCAGATATTTTGCACGCCCATTATGCCTCCAGCTACGGGTTGATCGGGGCGCTTGCGGGGTATCATCCGTTTTACGTCTCCGTCTGGGGACGCGACGTGTATCAGTTTCCGAATGCCAATCGTTGGAACCGACGGATGCTTGAATATACATTCCAGCGTGCGGATGTCATTTGTTCGACAAGCCATGTGATGGCGAAAGAAACCGGAAAGTATACGGACAAACCGATCGAAGTGACGCCGTTTGGTGTTGATGTCGCCCGCTTCAAACCGTTGCCGAAACAGCCGAAACGGACCGTGACGATCGGCACGGTGAAAGCTCTTTCCGACAAGTACGGGATCGCCGATTTGATTCGGGCGTTTGCCATTGTGCACGAGCGGCATCCGCAAACGGAGCTGTTGATCGTCGGCGACGGGCCGCAGCGGAGCGAATACGAGGAGCTGTGCGCCCGCCTCGGCATCCAATCCGTGACGACGTTTGCCGGCAAAGTTCCGAACGAACAAGTGCCGCTGTATATCAATCAAATGGATATTTTCGCCGTGCCTTCGACTGAAGACAGCGAAAGTTTTGGCGTTGCCGCCGTCGAGGCGATGGCGTGCGGCGTTCCCGTTGTCGTCTCCAACGTCGGCGGGCTGCCGGAAGTCGTTCGTGAGGGAACAACGGGGTTGATCGTGCCGAAAAACAGTCCGGAAAAGCTGGCGGAGGCGTTCGAACGGCTGCTGCTTGATGAGAGGCTGCGGCAACGAATGGGGGAAAACGGCGTCAACCATGTCCATGAACATTACGATTGGACGGAAAATGCGATGCGCATGATCCGATTGTATGAACAAACGTTGAAAGGCGGTGGAGGGAGTTGATGAGGAACAAAGCCGTCATGTCAGCCGCCGCGGTTGGTGCTCGTTTGTTGCCGAAAGCGGAGGCTAAGTCGCGAAGCCGGCGGCTTTCCGTTGGCAAGCTCATGATGACCGTCGGTTCGCGGCAACGATTATCCATCCAAGGACAGCGGGACGATGCCAGGGGGGCGTTTCCCCTTTTCCACGCCTCGTTTGCGCTCGCCTCTTGGCGCTCGAAATGGAACGTTCGTTTGCGATTTTTTGGGAAAGTGGTGTGGAGCGGGCCATGAGGATCATGTACCTATGCCAACACTTCCCGCCGGAAACAGGCGCACCGCAAATTCGTGTGTATGAGGTGAGCAAAGAGCTGATCAAACGGGGGCATCAAGTGGAAGTGCTCACGGCGTTCCCGCATCATCCGCACGGCGTCATCCCCAAGCCATACCGCGGCCTGTTTTATTTGTTCGAACAATGGGACGGCATTCCCGTTCATCGGACATGGATTTATCCGTCGCCAAAGGGGAGCTTTTGGAAACGGCTCGCTTCGTATTTTTCGTTTACGTTCAGCTCGTTTTATTCGCTGCTTGTGAAAGCGAAGCCGACGGATGTGATCATTTGCAATTCCCCGCCGTTGTTTTTAGGGATCACCGGGTACGTGGGTGCGAAGTTGAAACGGGCGAAGTTTGTTTTCAACGTCGCCGACATTTGGCCGGAATCGGCCGTTGAGCTCGGCATTTTGAAAAATCGGCTGTTCATTCGAATGGCGAGATGGCTCGAGCTGTTTTTATACCGGAAGGCGTGGAAAATCGCCGCCGCGACGGAAGGCATTCGCGATTATATGATTGAGCAAGGGAAAGCGCCCGAGGATGTCTTTTTATTGCCGAACGGCGTCAACACGGATGTGTTTCGCCCGTTGCCGAAAAACAAGAAGCTGCTCGCGGAATTAGGGCTCGAAGGAAAAGTGGTGTTTACGTACGCCGGAACGATGGGATACGCCCAAGGGCTCGATTCGGTGCTGCGGGCGGCGGCCATCGTCAAAGCGAAAGATGAACGGGCGCATTTCCTGTTTGTCGGCGACGGCCAAGAGCGGGAAAAGCTGATGGCGTTAAAAGAAGAGCTTGGCCTTGACAATGTGACGTTTTACGGATCCGTTCCGGTTGAGAAGATGCCGGAGATTTTCTCCATCACCGATTACAGCATCGTTTCGCTGCGCAACATCGACTTGTTTAAAGGAGCAAGGCCGTCGAAAATTTTCCCGGCGATCGCCACCGGAACCCCGGTGCTGTATTGCGGCGAAGGGGAGAGCGCAGAGATTTTAGAAACATACCATTGCGGAAAAATCGCTCCTCCAGAAAATCCCGAACAGATCGCCGCGGCGGTTCTCGAGCTGCTTTGCCTTCCGAGAGAGGAATACGAAAAGATGGCGGAAAATGGGCGCAAGTTGGCGGTGGAGCAATACTCATGGATTCGCATTGTCGACGATTTGCTTCACGCCCTTGGCGATGAAACAAAACGTGAATCCGTCAGATGGACAGAAAAATAGAAAAAGAAGAAAGGGCGTTCCGCTCACAAAGAAGGACGCCCTTTTTTGTTCCCGCGTGATGCCGAGGTGGAGAGCAAAATCCCGTATGACATCATGGACTCTGTCGCTAGAACGAGACTTCAGCACCGGGGAAGTAGTGTTCTAAAATTTGCTCCGCCGTCCATCCGCGCTCGGCGAATGCTTTTGCTCCGTATTGGCTCATGCCGACCCGGTGCCCCCAGCCTTTTCCCGTGACGGTGATCGAGCTGACCCCTGACGGCGAGGCGGAAAGCGGCATGATGCCATCCGTTGTTTGTACTTTGATTCCTTCGACGCCGGCGAGCGAAACCGTTCCGTTCTCTGTTTGGACAGAATAAGATGACAAGGAAGAGGCGGCGATGCTGCCGTTCGTCGTTTGAATCGACACGGATGGACCGCTTTTTTGCACTTGAATGTCGAACCAGTTGGACGGCAAGATGCCGTAAAATTGATTGCCGTCTAGCGGGAACAGTTTGCGGATGGTCGTTTCATTGCCTTTCACCGTTTTTTCGCCGGCCGAGGTTTCAATCGTGACGGCCCCCACTTCCCCGTTCGCGCCGGTTTTGGTGATCGAGACGTCGTATAAAACAACCGATGGATCGGTGAGCCCGAACGAACGCAGCAGCACAGACGGGGAGAAGGTGAACGACCAACGGCTGTACGGCGATGATTCATACGGGTCATCGACGCTCGCCAAATATGGGTAGGCGGTTTGCGACGAGTTCCAGACGTCGCTTACGTTGGCGGTTCTGCCGCCGCTTGTCGAGTGGTAATACGTTTCAATGACACTGCCATTATATTTAAGATACAATCCTCTTGTCGCATCCACTGCCTCGTTCGATCGGGGAGATTCTCCATCATATCCTTTATACGTCTGTGTGTTTGGATTGGTCGTCAAACTTGTTTTATGTTTATAGGCATAGTTTCGGGCTGCAATGGCTTGCGCCTTCAGCGCCTCAAGCGGCCAAGAGGCAGGCATCTCGCTCGGCACGACTCCTTTTAAATAATCTTCCATATCTAAAATATTGACAGCATACAAGGCGCTGTTTTGCAGGCGAATGTCGACGCTTCCCCGATACCGCGTTTGGTTCACCTTGACAAGGGACAACGGCGCCGCGCCGATTGTTTCTTGAATAGTAAATCCGGTGCTTGAAAAATCCGTCTTTCCATTGTACGTGACAAACACGGTCGAAGAGGAAGACCGAAATGTCAGATTTGTCCCGCTTGGCAACGGGGTGATCGTCAACGTCTCTTTATTGACGATTTGATAGTTTCCTTCGACGGCGGCTGTCACCGATGCCCCTTTATATAAAAGGACTTGCACGGGATTGTTGTACGTTTTCACCCCAGCGGCGTTCGAGGCGGAAGGAGAGGTGATGAGCCAAAACAGGACGACGGCCAACCACGCTAGTTTTTTCACCGTCTACTTCACCTCACCAAATTCAGCGGCCATCCAACCCCGCCGCCCGTCAGACAGCTGCACGTTGTACCATTTCTCTCCTTTGCTGTTGGTAAACGGCTGGATATAGACCATCTCTGTCCCTTTTGGAACGGTCGCAATAATCGGATAAGAAGTCGTCGCTCCTTTTCGAATATTGACCGCGGCCGTGGCGATGACGTGCTTGGTGCTGTCGCTGCTGACAGCGGATGTCGAGACATCGCCTGAATGGATCCATCCTTTCAGCGATGAAGATAGGACGACGTTGTACCAAAGTCCTTGGGAAGTAAGGTGCGCCCCGACGACTTGCAGTGAAGCCCCTGCCTGTTTATAAGTGATGACGCGGTAGCTCGTTGACGCTCCGCTGCGGACGGCCGCATTGTTTTTCGCTACATAGACGACAGAAGGCAAAGAAGGCGAAGCGGGTTTGCTGGCAAGTTGTTGTTGAAGCTGTTGAATTTGTTGTTGCTGGGCGGCCAGTTGTGCTTTCAGGTTGGCAATGTCGTTTTTCATCGGGTTGAGCTGGGACGTCACCCAGTCGACGCTCGCTAACACGACTTCTTCCGATGCTTTCATCGCCGATGGCGTAAACAAGAGGGCGCCTGCCGTCATTCCGACCGCCAGGCTGGCAGCAACGGCCCATTTGGCTTTTCGTTTCATCATGTTCATCTCCCCCGTTTTTGGATATGGAAAGAAAGGAGAATAATAGCTTTCCTAAAAGGCCGGTGAAACACAACGGATTCGCTTGGTTCATGAGGAATCGCAAGGAATGAAAACGCGATGTTGCCATGTTTCTCCAGCTTGAGAAACACCGTTGCCAAAGCTTTATATCCGTTGCATCATCGGCCTTCTCATGCTATTATTCTCCGAATGTGAACAAACTAGAATTGGCTGAAGTATTCTTCCAGTCCTTCGCGAATGCCGACGGCTGCTTTTTGGCGGAACGCTTTCGTTTTGAGCAGCGCCTCTTCATTCGGATTGGAGATGAAGGCGAGCTCAACAAGAATGCTCGGCAGCTCGTTTTTCCGGTTGACGTAAAAGTCTTGCGTTTTATGGCCGCGGTCATATGTTCCGAGCTGTTGGACAAGATGTTTTTGCACGATGGCGGCCAACTGCTCGCTTTTTGGCCCGTTGAAGTTGCTCGATACGTTGTAGTACGTTGTCGTTCCGCGAGATGTCCGCGAGTACGAGTCGGCGTGAATGCTGATAAAGGCGTCGTAGTCGGAACTGTTGGCGATCCATGTCCGTTCCGACAGCTCCAAAAAGATGTCGGTGCTTCGCGTCAAATTCACGATCGCTCCGGCCCGCTCCAATTCTTCTTTTAGCAATAAGGCGGTGTCCAGCGTAATATCTTTTTCCCGCGTGCCGCCAGGGCCGATCGCCCCGGTATCGTGCGCCCCGTGCCCTGCGTCAATAATGATTTTTTTGCCCTTGAGTCCGGTCTCGAGAATTTTCAGCGCCAATCGGTCGCTGTAATGGCGAAGGGTGAACGTGTACCCCGGTTCAAAGGTGATGAGCAGGCTGCTGCCCGTCCACTCCACCGTTTGGATGCCTGGAATGTCGGTCGACGGGACTTCAGCGTAGGAAAACGAGCCGGTGATTTTCAGGCGATTGCCAGGCAACAACGAATAGGAGACGCGGAAATTAGACGTTTTTTTCCACGTCAAATAGGCATTGTCGTTGATGGTCGAAAACGTCGGTTCCACGAGACTATTTAAGGCGACGGTAGAGGTGCTCGATTCTTCCACCCATCCGCGGACGCCATTGGATGTTTCGACATTCAGCCATCCATGATATTCGTAAAGGACAGCAAGCCGCTCATTCGCTGCCAGCGTCTTCAACGATTGATAGTTTGAAGAGGCGCCTCGGCGCAGCGGAGTGCCCGCCTGTTTGACGTATACGTAGGATGGGGCGTTGACTTCAAACGCCGGCATCCATCCCGTTTTCCCCGATGCAGAGGTGACTTGCACCCAGTCGAACGGAGATGCTTCTGTCGTCTTCAAAACCGTGACCGTTCGGTTTTTCGCAATCCGCTCGATGACGGCGGCGCTCAACGAAGGTTCGGCAAACAGCGCCGCATTAGCGGTTGTCACCTGCTTTTGCTTCCCCTGGCTGGCTGGTGGGGAAAGGTAGGATTTGGTTACGACCGTCTCGTGCACCCAGCCGAGCGTTTTTCCATTGAGGGACACTTTGTACCAAAGCGCTCCCGACGCATCTTTGGCGCTTGACAGGCTGTTCAGTTTGGTTCCTTTTTTCAGTTGGGTGACGACTTTTGCTTTTAAAGATGGAGCTTGCCGCACATTGGCGACCGACACGCTGACCGTCAGCGGCTGGCCTGAGATGCTGGACGTATCCGAGACACCGCTTGGAACCGAAATGGTTGATGACATCGTCAACACTTTTTCCGACACCCATCCCCGGACATGTCCGAGATCAACGCGGTACCAAAGTTCCTGACCATTTGTGACGAACAAATCGATCACTTTGACAGATTGACCGCGTGACACTGTGGCGACGGCGCGGTAATGGACGCTCGCCCCGCGGCGAACCGGGGAGGACTGCACAACGTTCATGAATGTCGGCAAAAGTGTCGGAAGCTGTTTGGGTATGTAGATCTGTTCCGTTTTCACCCATCCTTTGACTCCCGCCCACTCCACACGCACATACTGTTCCCCGAGCGAATTGGTGAACTCGGCCATGATGGAGACGACATCGCCGTTAGACAGTGTTTTTACGACCGGATAGTAAGGGGATGCCCCCTTGCGCATCGCGATGTCGTTGGCGGCGATGACCGCACGCTTTCCGACGAGCATGGAAGGTGGTTGGTTGGAAAAGCTGTCCGCACGCGCCCAGCCGGTGACGCCTCCGTACTCGATGCGGTACCACGTTTCACCATAGGCGTTTTGAAACTCGTCTATGACGTTCACTTGTTGGCCAGCGGGAATCGAACCAACGGCCCGATATGAATCGGTTGCCCCTCTTTTCAGCAACGAGTCTTGCTTGGCGAACATCACGTTAGGGAAGGCGGAAGAGACATGCGCTTCAGAAAAGTCATCTGCCCGCGCCCAGCCCGTGATGCCCTTGTATTCGATGCGATACCACGTTTCGCCAGTAGCATTTTGGAACTTGTCGATGACCTTTACTTGTTGGCCAGCGGAAATGGATTCGACGATTTGATAGGAATCCGTCGCTCCTCTCCTCAGCAAAGCGTTATGCTCCGCGACCATGAGTGTCGGTGAGGATGAGGAAGGACTTCCATCGGCGGCCAAGGCGGCTGACGGCCATAGCGGGCAAGTCGCCAACAAGACGGAAAGAAGCGTTTTTTTCAAGGATTCGATCCCCCCTTTTTCTCAAGTTTGTGTTTTCTATACTATCATAGCGAATTTTGCCGTTTTATCCAACCCGAATTCAGTCCTATTATGAGAA
This sequence comes from Geobacillus sp. CAMR5420, assembly GCF_000691465.1. NCBI lineage: Bacteria > Bacillati > Bacillota > Bacilli > Caryophanales > Anoxybacillaceae > Geobacillus > Geobacillus sp. CAMR5420. The sequence continues at coordinate 132,068 of NZ_JHUS01000064.1, read as the reverse complement.
AAAATGAAAAGTTTTGTTGAAAAAGAGAGAAAAAAGCAGAGGACATGAAAGGTTGTGCTCTTTCATCATCATTGCGGCATGATACGCTGTAAATGGAAAAAGGCGCCCCATTGCGTTTGGGAGCACCTTCTTTGTGATCGTTAATTTTGGCTTTGTGTGGATGGTGAATCGCTGCGCGTGAGGGAGGCGTTGGACGTCTCGAGCGCTTGCCGCAGCGTTTCATTGATTGAGCTGACCGATTGCTCGTCCGGGATGTAGTAGTACACGCCGTTGATCGTTTCGTCGTATCCTTTCAAATGCAAATTTTCTACATCCGCGTTTTTCATTTTTTGATAGACGTAGATGAATGACAACAACTCGGACGGAGGGATGTTCGTCCGCACGTGATCCCCTAAATCGGCGATGACGTCATCCAGCTTCGGCAGCGAGGTGATGGACGTGCTTTTGTCAATAATGGCGCGAATGACTTGCTTTTGCCGCTCGTTTCGGCCAAAATCGCCGCGGGGGTCCGATTTTCTCATGCGCACATAGGCGAGCGCTTCATTGCCATTCAACTCTTGTTTGCCTTTATGGAACGTATGCCATTTGAGCGAACCTGTCAGCTGAGCTTTGAATGTGAACGGAACATCCACCGTGACGCCGCCTAGGGAATCGACAATTTTTTCGAACCCTTCAAAATCCGTCGTCACGTAATAGTCGATCGGAACATTGATCAGCTCATTGACGGCTGCAATGGTCGATTGAATGCCGCCATGACTGTAAGAATGGGTGATTTTGTCTTTCCGCCCTTCGCTCGGGATGTAAACGCGCGTATCGCGGGGAATGCTCAACAAATACACTTTGTTCGTCTTCGGATTGACGGTCAACAACATGACGACATCAGACCGCCCCTCCTCGTCGTGGTACTGGTTTTCCACTCCGACTAACAGAACGGTAAATGGGTCTTTGCGCATCTCAATGTTTCTTGCCGGCTTGCTTGATGGATCAAGCGCTTGATAAATTTTGCTTGACGCCTGTTTCGCCTCGGAGTAAATATTGTAGCCAAAGGCGCCGACACCCCCGAGCAACAGAAGAAACACGAGCAAAAAGAATCGGCGGAGCCGCTTTTTTTTCTTTCGCTTTTTCACCGTTTTTCTTGTATGATTCATCGTTTAACCCTTCTTTCCTTTACGGTGTCGTTTTAGGAAGACGAAAGCAGCCGCTCGGCATACTCCATTGCTCCCGCCTGAATGTCCGCCCTTCCGTTTGTCAGTTCGGTCATCCACTCGCCGAACGAAGACTGGCCGTCCTCGGGAACGAGAACGTCAAATGTGACGCGGTCGGCATATTGGATATTTTTAATAGTATATACGGAAGAGCGCAGCTCATTTTCCACCTTCCCAAGCCACGGGTAGTCGATCGTAACATGCATGACGCGCATGAGCCGACGCTCGACGATGCCGGCGGCGTTCAGCCCCTCGGAGACGGCGCGGCTGTAAGCGCGCACCAACCCGCCCGCGCCGAGCTTGATGCCGCCAAAGTAGCGGGTGACAACGGCGACGGTGTCTTTCACCCCTTTTTTCTTCAGCACCTCAAGCATCGGCACCCCTGCGGTGCCGCTCGGCTCGCCGTCATCGTTCGCTTTTTGGATTTGGTCATGCTCGCCGATCAAATAGGCGGAGCAGTTGTGGGTGGCATCCCAATGCTTCTTCTTGATTTGTTGAATAAAGGCGACGGCCTCTTCCTCGGTTTCAGCGCGATTGATATAGCAGATGAACCGTGATTTTTCGATCACGATCTCGCGTTCGCCGTATCCTTTGACCGTGTAATATGTTTGCAACAAAGCAAAACACCTCAACATACAAAAAACGCGAAAACGGTTTAATTTTGTTCATTTTTTTGCATGAATGGCTAGCGCTCTACTCTCATTATGGTAAACTGAAAATAAAAGAGCAATAGATAGGGCATGCTTTTATTATTATAAATCGACAACTTTTTTCCTTCAAACAAATTTTGCTGGCGCCCATGCGCACCGCTTGGCAGCGCTGTTGGAGGTTGGCAAATGGCTGAGGCAAAACAGTGGGACGTGAAGCAGTTGGATCGGATTGTCGAAAAAATGATCGACACCGTTCAACACAGCAAAGACGAAATTTTCCGCATCGGGGAGCAGTCGCGTCAAGAGCACGACCATTTGCTTCGCGAACTCGAGGAGGTGAAGCGGCTGACCGTGCAGGCGATCGAAGAAGCGGATCAGCTGGAAATGAAGGCGCGTCAGGCGCGCCGCCGCCTGTCGGAAGTGAGTCAAAACTTTTCCACCCACTCGGAGCAAGATATTCGCGAGGCGTATGAAGCGGCGCATGAGTTGCATATGAAGCTGACGATGGTGCGCGAGCGGGAGAAACAGCTGCGGTTGCGCCGCGACGAGCTCGAGCGGAGATTGGCGAGCCTTGCGCAAATTATCGAACGCACCGATTATTTAGTTGGACAAATTACGGTCGTGCTCCACTACTTAAACAGCGATTTCCGCCAGGTCGGCGAGCTTATTGAAGGAGCGAAGCAAAAGCAGGAATTTGGGCTGAAAATCATCGAAGCCCAGGAAGAAGAGCGGCGGCGGCTGTCTCGGGAAATCCATGACGGCCCGGCACAGCTGCTCGCTCACGTCCTTCTTCGGTCTGATTTGGTCGAAAAGGTGATCAAAGAGCGAGGGACAGAGGCGGCGATCGCCGAAATTCGCGATTTTCGCAAAATGGTGCGTTCGGCTTTGTCCGAAGTGCGCCGCATCATTTACGATTTGCGGCCGATGGCTCTTGATGATTTAGGATTGGTTCCGACGCTAAAAAAATATTTGCAAACGACCGAAGAATATAACAAGGGAGTCCACATTTCCTTTGTACATATCGGCGAAGAAATTCGGCTGCCGTCGCGGATGGAGGCGGCCGTGTTTCGGCTTGTCCAAGAATCGGTGCAAAACGCCTTGAAGCATGCCGAAGCGCGCCATATCGACGTCAAAATGGAAGTGACGTGCCACCATCTGCTTGTCAGTGTCAAAGACGATGGCAAAGGATTTGATCCGTCGGTCAAAAAAGAAAATGCGTTCGGCTTGATTGGAATGCGGGAGCGGGTGGAGCTGCTCGGCGGCACGCTCGACATCCGCTCAAAGATTGGCAGCGGAACGACCGTGTTCATTCGCGTTCCGCTCGACCGTTCGACTGACAAAACGAACAAGGAGGAAAGGAAACGATGAAAACACGCATCGCGATTATCGACGATCACCAGCTGTTTCGCGAGGGCATCAAGCGCATTTTGGAATTTGAGGGCGATTTTGAAGTCGTGGCGGAAGGAAGCGACGGAAGCGAAGCGCTTTCGATCGTCGAAACATACCGCCCCGATTTGGTGCTGATGGACATCAACATGCCGGACATCAACGGCGTTGAGGCGACGAAACAGCTGATTGAAGCTTACCCTGATACGAAAGTCGTCGTGCTGTCGATTCATGACGATGAAAACTATGTCATGCGCGCCCTGCAGACGGGAGCGACCGGGTATTTGTTAAAGGAGATGGATGCCGATACGCTCATTGAGGCGGTGAGAATCGTCGCCGAAGGCGGTTCGTACTTGCATCCGAAAGTGACGCACAACTTGATTCGCGAATACCGCCGCTTGACGACAGAAAAAGGCGGCGCAGTGGTTAAGCAGGAGGTGCGCCGTCCGCTTCATTTGCTGACGCGGCGCGAGTGCGAAGTGCTGCAGCTGTTGGCCGACGGCAAAAGCAACCGCGCCATCGGCGAAGCGCTTTACATTAGCGAAAAAACGGTGAAAAACCATGTCAGCAGCATCTTGCAAAAATTAAACGTCAATGACCGGACGCAAGCCGTTGTGGTCGCGATCAAAAACGGCTGGGTGGAAGTGCGCTAATGGCAATGCCCCCTTCGTTTCCGCCTATTGTCAGCGGATTGGATGGGCGTCTGGCGGCTGGTGTTGAGGGGATCGAGGCAGCGATGCTTCGTTGTTGGTGTGTCCGTGGTGAGGACAAGCTGTTTTGTAGTTGGCGGCAAGCGGCTTTGTTTAGGTCCTTGCGGTGCGCTATCCCCCATTTGGATTCGTAGTGGTGGGCGGTTTGTCTTTTTGGTATAATGGAAGAAAATTTGAAATCAGGAAGGAATGGCGTTCGTGAAAACGGCAATTGTCACCGACAGCACGGCCTACTTGCCGAAAGAGGTGCGCGAGAGGTTGGGCATTCGCCTGATTCCGCTCAGCGTCATTTTCGGGAATGAGACGTACCGCGAAGAGATTGATATGACGGCCGATGAATTTTTTGCCAAAATCAAGCAGAATCCTAAGCTGCCGACGACATCGCAGCCCTCAGTCAGCGAATTTGTCGACTTGTTCACTGCCATTCGTGAGGAAGGGTACGACGCTGCCATCAGCATCCACCTTTCAAGCGGCATCAGCGGCACGTACCAAGGGGCGGTCACGGCAGGGACGATGGTGGACGGATTGCGTGTTTACGCATACGACTCGGAAATCAGCTGCATGGCACAAGGGTTTTATGCGATCGAAGCGGCGGAAATGGCGCAGGCGGGGAGGTCTCCTGAGGATATCATCGCTCGCTTGGATGAAATGAAACAAACGCTGCGCGCCTACTTTATGGTCGATGACTTGGCCCATCTGCAGCGGGGCGGACGGCTGACCGGGGCGCAGGCGTTCATCGGCGGCCTCTTGCAAATCAAGCCGCTTCTTCGCTTTGAAAACAAAGTGATCGTGCCGTTTGAAAAAATCCGCACGCGCAAAAAAGCGATCCACCGCATCGAAGAGCTGTTCGCCGAAGATGCGGAAAAGGGTGTGCCGCTCAAAGCCGCCATCATCCACGCCAACCAGCCCGATGAAGCGCACCGCTGGCGCGATGAGCTGTCCGCCCGCTATCCGCACGTCGAATTTTCGATCAGCTATTTTGGCCCCGTCATCGCCACGCACGTCGGCGAAGGCGCGCTCGGGTTGACGTGGTATCAGCCTTAAGCCGAGGCCGCAAAGCGCCGTCTCGAGGCTCCACAGCCAAGCGCAAGGCGGAACGGTGCGCTCCGCCTTGCACGGCGGCGGATTCTCGTTTCCGCTGTATGGTCGATCAAGATGTTTCCGTCTTCCCGTTTGGCGTTCATGGGACGAAATGATCCGAATGAGTTTTGGGCCATGTTGATGCTATTCATAGTGGATGCTATTTCATATAATGTTTTTATCGATTTCCTCATCCAACTTCAATGCGCTTGCCATTCTCCTTCGGCGGTATTCTCTATAACTGCCCGCAGTTGACGAATTCATCCGTGACAAACATAAGAGCGAGAAAGCCTATTCCCTTTAGGTGTGGGGAATGTCAAATTCGTCAGCTGCATCGTCTTCCTCTCCTCTCTCCACTTTATGAAACGGGCGGAGATGTGGGGCTGGCCAAACTTGTCGAACCGTTTTCCTTTCCTGAAAAATTTGTCGCTATTTCCCTGGGAATGTTGTCGAAACACGTTATTGATCGGCTCCATGACTCTCCTGTGAATCTTCGCTGGCGTCATGTTTCGCCGCATCCATTTCTTTCGAAGGCCGATATGTCGTGAAAAAGACGGTCAAACCACATCCTTATTCCATTTGGAAAGGCCTTTTCATCTCCACTTTCTTTTCTAGCGGAATGTTGCTGTTTTGCGCATGACGCCCATTTTTCACCATCTTTCTAACTTTTTACGAAAAAGAACGCCGTCGATCGCTCTTCCTGTACCTTTATGCGCTTCAAGCCTCTCAACTTGGGGAGAGAGGGTTTTTGCCGCGTCATCTGCTCTTCTTGCCTCTCAGCTGGGGAACGTGCTTTTCATACGTTCAAAAGGAGTGATGCTTCTTGTGCATCCAACAACCATCTTGTGTTCCACACCTCGTTTCATGGTTGAACGGCCAGCGCCTCCCACGCGAACAACTGCCGTTTTCTGATGAAGAAATCAAAGCCGCGGTGCAAGCCGGTTGGGTTCACGAACATCCCGGCCTCATCAAAACATCAAGCGGCTGGCGCTGTGTGCGCTGCGGGAATGAAGACGCGCGTCTTTTTGCATCGTTTCCATGCGCCCGCTGCGGATCGGATTGCGCGTATTGCCGCAAGTGTCTTGTGATGGGGCGCATCAGCTCCTGCACTCACCTTGTGCACGTGACGATGCCGCTTCCGTCCGAGCGGCACGAGGCGCCGCTTGTTTGGGATGGGACGCTGTCCGCCGCTCAGGAGGATGCCGCTATGGCTGTCAAACAGGCCGTGCTCGATCGAAGCGAACTGCTCGTTTGGGCCGTATGCGGCGCAGGGAAAACCGAGATTTTGTTTCCCGCCATCGCCGCCGCGCTCGAGAAGGGCTGGCGCGTTGGCCTCGCCACGCCACGGACCGATGTCGTCCGCGAGCTTGCTCCCCGCTTTCGCCAAGCGTTCCCGCGCGTTCCGCTCGCTGTTTGGCACGGCGGAAGCGAAGAGCGCGGGCGGATCGCTTCCTTGGTCCTCTCAACCACCCACCAGTTGCTGCGGGCTTACCGCGTCTTTGACGTTATGATCGTGGATGAAGTCGATGCCTTTCCATATTCTGCTGAGCCGATGCTCCAATACGCCGTCAGTCAAGCGCGGAAAGAACAGTCGAGCCTCATTTATTTAACCGCCACCCCGTCCCGCGCTTGGCAGCTTGACATCACAAGAGGCAAACGGAAAGCTGTCGTCATCCCCGCCCGCTACCACGGCTTTCCTCTCCCTGTCCCGTCCTTCGAATGGTGCGGCAATTGGCGCAAACGGTTAGAGCGCGGCCGCTTGCCCGAAAACGTCCTTGCGTGGGTTCTCCATCGTTTGGCGCAGGGAAAACAAGCGTTTTTGTTCGTTCCCCATATCGATGAGCTTGAAGCTGTCACCCGCCTCTTGCAGCGCGTCGATCCCCGCATCGTCGGCGTTCATGCCGAAGCCCCAGACAGAGCCGAGCACGTTCAGGCATTTCGCGATGGGCGCGTGCCGCTGCTCGTCACAACGACGATCCTTGAACGGGGAGTGACGGTGCCGAACATCGATGTCGCCGTTCTCGGCGCCGAAGACCGCATCTTCACGGAAAGCGCTCTCGTGCAAATCGCCGGCCGTGTGGGCCGCCACGCCGTATTTCCGGATGGCGATGTCCGCTTTTTCCATCACGGGAAAACGAACGAGATGGTGCGGGCGCGCCGCCACATTGTACGCATGAATGAGACAGCAAAGAAAAGGGGGTTGCTGCATCGATGAACTGCCTCCTTTGCCATTCTCCGTACAACCCGATCGCGAGCTGGCGCCAGCTTCTTTTCCTCGAAGACCTTGACGTCCTTTGCCCACGCTGCCGCGGGTCGTTCAAACTCATTGACGGCCGCCTTTGCGAGATGTGCGGCCGCCCGCTCGAGGAGTCAGCGCCATCCGTGTGCGCCGACTGCCTTCGGTGGCAGGAAGATGAACAATGGGGGAGGGCGCTCGTGAAAAACCGATCCGTGTATATATACAACGACTGGATGAAAGACGTCGTCACCTTATGGAAATTCCGCGGCGACTATGTCATCGTCGAGGCATTCCGCCGTCCGTTTTCCCAAGCGTTTCGCCGACATTTCGGCCGCGATTGGCACATCGTCCCAATCCCGCTGAGCCCCGAACGGCTGTATGAGCGCGGCTTCAACCAAGCCGAAGCGCTCGCCCGCCTGCTTCCGTTTCCGTGTTTCCCTTGGCTTTCTCGCAAGCATTCCGAAAAACAATCGAAAAAATCGCGCCGTGAGCGGCTCGAGACCGACAACCCATTTTTCCTTGCCGATCATCCCCCGCTTGACGGAAAACGAATCGTTCTCATCGATGACATTTACACGACGGGCATCACCGTCCGCCACGCGGCCCTTGTTTTGCTTGAAGCGGGGGCGGCAGAGGTGGGTGCGTTGACGCTCATTCGCGCGTAACAGTGTAAACATTGGAAGCCTACGTGCCGATATAAACAGTAGCAACCCAATGGAGCGGAAGGTGAACGGGGATGGAAATTCGCAACATGTTGATCAGACAAACGACGGCAGGCGCAGATCAACCGTTGTTGCTTCAAAAAGGCCAAATATACGAGGTAACGGTCAAAGAAGTGAGAGACAATGAAGCGGTCGTGCATATCAAAGGCACAGACGTGAGGGTGCGGACGGAAGGAGAATGGCCGCAGGAAGGGCGAGTGGCCATCACGACCGTCGGGGAACAAGACGGCGTCCCGGTGGCGCGAATCGTTCCCCGTCCTCCTCAAGAGACGGACAAACAAGCGGTTCATTTTTCTGCTTCTGAACCGTTATTGTCTGAGCTGAGACAGGTCGGGGATTGGCTGCAAAAACATGGACAATCGCTCACAAAAGAGATCGTTTCCACCTTGCGGACGTTTTTCACCGAAGCCCCAGGCACCGTAGAGCAAAAACTCGATACCGTCCGCGCGGTCATCAATAAGCATTTAGAACTGACGAACGTTCATCTTGCGGCCGTCCATGAGGCGCTGCATGGGAAGCCGTTAGGGGAGCAGTTCGCGGAGATTGCCAACAAACTCGATCCAGCCTTTACACTGGCTCAACGAGAAGAACAAAGCGCGATGAAAGAAACGCCGCACAATTTGGCCGTTGCGGTCGATCAGTTCGAGCGCCAAGCGTGGCGGACGGGAAGGGCGCCATCCAACGAAACAGCCCATCTCCTCGAGCGAGTGCGCGAGCAAATCGCACGCGAAAGGAATTTATCAAAAGGAGTGGAGGATGTCCGCCGCGAAGTCGTGCGCGCGCCGAGTGTGGACCGGGATGTGGCGGAACAAGTGGAACGCGCGATGCGTGAAGTGGTTCAACTGCAGCGGCAAGGGCGCGAGGGGGAAGCGCGGGCGCGGCTGAATGAAGCATTGGCGAAGGCGGAACAAGTAATTCGCGCGTCGAAAGCGGCTGCCCGGTTCGCGATTGATGTCTCTCAACCGTCTTCAGAGCTAGTGCGGCAAATTCGAAACATCCGAACGGAAGCCGCTCGCACTCCAAATTTGTCGAATACCTTGTTCCAAGTTCAAAAGTTGCTCGCTGAACGCAGCGAGTGGCCAAGAGATGTCCGACAAAAACTAGAGGCGGTGTTCAACGAGACAGCGTGGTTGCAACAAGCTGGCCACCATGCGGCAGCAAGAGCCCACCTTGTCCGTCAACTGGGCCAAATCGAGTTGAGCGTAAGCACAGCTAATGAACAGCCGTCAGTTGTCCAGCCACCGTCCCCTATTGGCAATGAGGCGTCATCTTCATTCCATATAACGGTCGTTGATGACATGTCGATTTCATCGGGAGCGACAGCAGCGTCAGGGCAGGAAGGAACTTTACAGCGTCCCGTTGCTGCAAAGTTATCGGATGATATCGATGCGCTTGGAGATGGGGTTCGGTACGCCGCCTCCTCGGCCAATAGCTTAAACGAAACGGCAGATGGTGCGGCGAACGACAGCCCGCCGACCAAACAGCTGCGTGAGGCCATTCGCCAGGCGATCAAGCTACTGCAACAAGAGCCCCTGTTGGAGAAAGCGTTGGATGCCGTTGAGGTGAAAGTCGCGGAAGCGTTTCGCGTCCATCCTCACTGGCAGCAAGCATGGGCTCATTCGTTTGTCAGTGCGCGAAATCTGATGGAAAAAGGGCGGGAGCTCGCCGCAAGGCAGACCGTGTTGAAAACGCTGCGTGAGATTGAGGCGTCGATCCCGTCCGCGCCAACCGATCGCCCGCTGGATGGTGACAGCCTATTTGATGGGGCATGGCAAGCGGCCTTGTCGCTCGAATCCAAGCAGTTTCTTGTGCAAACGGTCACGAAAAAAATGGCGCAGGCTGGCCTTGATTTCAAAACCGTGAAGCGCGATGTGATGCGCCGGCTAGAGACGGTGGCGCAGTTGACGGAACACAACAGCCCCGCCACCCGCTTGCAGGCTGTCTCGATGTTGGAAATGGCGATCAAACAATTAGACAACACCATTTTAAAAAGCGACATCATGCTGTTTACGGATATGGGGACGGAAAAGCAGTTGATGAAAGCCAGCTCCGAGCTCGCTGAGGCAAAAAAACGGCTTCGCCAAGGCGATGCGGTTGGAGCGCGAAAAATTGTCAATGAAGTGAAGGACATGTTAGCCCATACCGTGTTCAAACCGGCTGAGGCGAAGGTGAAACATTTTGTGAGGATGCAAGACGACACAAAGGCTGATTCGTCCAACGTGTTCCTTGACCAAGTGAATCAAGTGATGCAGCCGCCAGTCGATGGGCCATCAGCGCGGCACGTGTTTGACACGATTCGCCGTCTCGGTTTGATGCACGAGTATGAAGCCGCTGAACGGCTCGTATTGAAGGGAAACCAAGAGGAATCAGCGCCGCCAAACATAAAGGAAGTGCTTTTGCGGCTGGCGCAAAGCGGAAATGAATCGGTTGCGCGGCAAGCGGAACAAGCGTTGACGAACTTGACCGGCCAGCAGCTGTTAAACAAGTGGGATGGCATGATGGGGTGGCAAAGCTTTTTCTTCACACTGCCGCTGTTATGGCAACATGAGGTGCGCAACGTCAACGTCTATGTCAACGCCCGTCAAGACGGCGAGCGAATCGATTGGGAAAACTGTCAGCTCTATTTCTTGTTGGAGACAAAAAAATTGGGAGACCTCGGCATTTTGCTTCAGGCGAATGAGCGAAACTTATTGATTACCCTTCGCAACGACCGCGATGATTTTGCCGAAAAAGCCGCGCCGTTCATCGATGTGGTGAAAGAGCGATTGGAGGAGATCGGCTACCACGTCAAAGCGGTCAACATCACAAGGCTGATGAATGAAACGAAGCGGCAGGAAGAAGAAAAACGGGCGCCATCCATTCGCCCGTATGGATCGTTTACGGAAAGAGGGTACGATTTCACGATATGATGGCGAACTATTTCAACCAAAAAAAGCAGAGACACATGAATGGCCCGATGGCAGCTGTCATCCGCTATGATGAATCATCGGGTCGGTCGCCGACTGTCGTCGCTCAAGGAAGCGGACATGTGGCGCAGAAAATCATTGAACTGGCGAAACAGCATCACATCCCGATTCAAGAAGACCCATTGCTCGTGCAAAACTTGCTGCAGCTGGATCTGGGCGACCGCATCCCGCCGCAGTTGTACGCGGTGATTGCCGAAATTTTGATTTTGATTGAAGAAATTGAAAAAAATGATTAAACATTGTCGACTCATCGCCGATATAAAAGGCAGAGGGCAAATGGGGGTGCACGGCGTTGGACTTTTTAACTGAGGAATGGATTTACCAAAAAAACTCGCAACAGCTGACGGCATTGCTATATGAAGGATTGATGGAATGTTTGGAAGAGGCCATCGCGGCCCTTGAACAAAAAGACTATTGGAAAGCAAATAAACAGCTGCAAAAAGGAAACGACATCCTCCGCCGCCTCGGCGCGGGATTGCGCTATGACGCGGGCATCATCGCCCATCAGTTGGATGCGCTCTACAACTATATGGCTGAGCGCCTCATCGAGGCGAATATGAAAAAAGACGTGAAGATTGTTCAGGAAGTGTGGCAATTAACGACTACGATCGCCACCGCGTGGAACGAGGCGCTCAAAAGCGGCGCCTCCTCTTCGCAAACGGCGCGAAAGTCCAAAACAGCAGCGTATGAGCAGTTCATCGCCTATGAGCAATCTTAAGAAAAGGAGTCGGTTTTGATGCGAATCAACCATAACATTCAAGCGCTCAACGCCTACCGCAACTTGGCGGCCAATCAATCGAGCATTTCGAAAAACTTAGAGCGCCTCTCCTCCGGCTTGCGCATCAATCGGGCGGCTGACGACGCAGCAGGGCTTGCCATTTCGGAAAAAATGCGCTCGCAAATTCGCGGCTTGCAAATGGCGGAACGGAACGCGCTCGATGCGATTTCGATGATCCAAACGGCGGAAGGGGCGTTAAACGAAGTCCACAGCATCCTGCAGCGGATGCGCGAGCTGGCTGTGCAGGCGGCGAATGATACGAATACGTCTGAAGACCGAGAAGCGATTCAAAAGGAAATCAATCAGTTGACATCTGAAATTAACCGGATTGCCAACTCCACCGAATACAATACGAAAAAATTGCTCAATGAGTCCGTTTCCAGCCAAGCGAGAAGTGTGCAAATTGCTCAAGGTAGCTTTTCAGCAGGCGGCACAACAATCGATGGAGCGAGCCTGAAGCTGGACCCGGAAAGCACGATGGTGGCTGGAAATTATAAAGTGAAAATCGAAGATGTTGCTACGAAGTCAATACAAAGCACAGGACCAGCTGCCGGCGGGGTGCAACAAATCACACTGGATGCAACATCAAACTTGACGGTCGGTAATACATACGGGGTGAAAATCGAACAGCAAGATGTGAAAGTTATTACAAACAATCCGGGATCGTCGCCGGCCATTGATACGGTATCGATCGCGCCGAACTCCCCGTTAAGCGATGGAACAGTGAATCTCGTGATCCGTCGCACGAATGCTGTGAACAACTTCCAATCAGGTGGCACGGGTCTGACAGGAGTGCAAGTTTCGGCCTCTGCAGATCTAGATCCAAATGATACGTTTGTGATAGAAACAAAGTCCCAAGCTTCTGGTGTGCAAAACGGGACGGCCAATGGTCTATATATTACGAATGTCAATATTGACTCTAGCAAATTTTCACTAAAAGGTGAAGATTTCCGGCTCGTCTATACAGAAACGTCACCAGGATCCGGCCAGTTCACGGTAACTTTGCAAGATAAAAACGGGAATGATTTATCCCAAGCGGTCATCTTAGATAATAACCAACAAAACTACGAGTTTTATGATTTATCTGGCAACAAACTTGGTGTTTCCTTTACGACGATTTCCGGTATTAACGGAACACTAGCGGCAGCAAGTGAAAACGGAAAATACAATGAATTTGATATTGATATTGCGCTGTCTTTAAAGAAAAATGGCACGCAAATCGGAACGGCTGTCATCACTCCGACAGATGGGACGGCTGGCAATGTGACCATTAACGGTTCGGATGGGATTAGCTACACAATCAATCATAACGGATATGCCAGCACGAACATCAATCGAACAGCAACGTTCGGCATACAGAGTATGCTTTCATACTCGACCGATGGAGCGACGTTCACGACGTTTAATGCAGGTGACAATCTGACCTTAAATGGCGGCATTTTCGTTGATACAGCCGACAATATCACTGATTATACGACAGGGGATACGACCGTGCAGATTGACGTTGGCACGACGTCATCGTATACAGCCACGCTGGTTGATGACGTGGGAAACGCACTGTCCGGCGTACCGATGCTCGTCGTTGACAATAACGGCGTGTATTCGTTTGGCAGCGGCACAGGCGTTTCGTTTACGACTGACACATTGTCAGCAGGAACACGGACGTTTACAGTAGGGGCAACCATTGCGACAAAAGCAACGTTAAGCACGAACGGCGTTGAGGTTGAGACGTTGAACAATATCGCCCCGAATACGACATTGCGTTTCCAAAACGGCGATCTGACGATGAATATCGGTGCGCTAACGAATGGTGAAGCTTCCTTTACGATCACAGGAGGGACGAACGACCAGTCGCTGAAAATTCAAATCGGCGCGAATGAAGGACAAATGCTCAGTGTTGGTATTGACGATATGCGTGCGCTCGCGTTAAAACTTTCCGGCAACAGCGCCGGTGGAACGGTTTCATTTACAAACCATTTAGGGGAGACCGTCACCGCCTACTATACGAACACGGCTGGCGTCAACAATGACGGCGTGACCGAATATGCCCTCGACGTCACGACGCATGAAAAAGCGACATCGGCCGTAAAAGTCTACGATTACGCAATCTCTCGGGTATCAGAGCAACGTTCGAGCTTAGGTGCCGTCCAAAATCGCCTTGAGCACACGATCAATAACTTGAAAACAGCGGAAGAAAACTTGACCTCATCTGAATCCCGCATCCGCGATACGGATATGGCGATGGAGATGGCGGAGTTTACGAAAAACAACATCTTGACGCAGGCGGCGCAGGCGATGCTCGCGCAGTCGAACCAGCTGCCGCAAGGGATTTTGCAGCTTTTGAAAAGCTAATCGGACCGCATCGGGCGGGGCATAAACGCCTCGCCCTTTTGCTATGGTTGTGCGATAATGGGGGTAGCGAGAGGTGATGGCGATGGAAGTGCAAAAAGTGACGCGCACAGGGCTGGCGAATGTGGGCCGTAAGAATGACGTTCCGACGGAATCGGTGTCGTTCACCGAAGTCATGGCGAAAACGCGCCGCGATGTTGTATGGGAGCGAATCAACGAACAAGTCCGGCAAATCGAGGAGCAAGGGAAAAAGCTCGCCGAGTCGCGGACGGTGGAAGATTTGCGCAAATACAAGCAGCTCGTCAAGTCGTTTTTGGACGATGCGGTGAAAAACGGCCTCCAGCTCGAGGAACAACGCGGCTTCAGCCGCGGCGGGCGCGCGCGCATTTATAAGCTCGTGAAGGAAGTCGATCAAAAGCTCGTTGAACTGACGAATGAAGTGTTGCAAAAAGAACAGCGTGGACTTGAGATTTTGCGGCTTGTCGGCGAGATTCAAGGGCTGATCATCAACATCTATACATGACCCATCGGCAGGCTGAAACGCCTCCATTGGCCATAGTGAGTCCAACATGCTACTGTGCGGCTGCATGAAAAAGCAGGAGAGCTTATATGATCAGACCAAGCCGTTTGATGTCGACAATCGGGAGAGGAAGACGATGGCGGAGTTGGCCAATTGCGCGAAGTGCGGGCGGTTGTTTGTCAAACACTCTGTCCGCGACGTATGCGAGTCGTGCTATCAAGAAGAAGAACGGCAATTTGAACGCGTTTACGCGTTTTTGCGCAGACGGGAAAACCGCACGGCGACGATGGCGCAAGTGGTGGAGGCGACAGGGGTGGAGGAGAAGCTGATCATCAAATGGATTCGCGCGGGGCGGCTGCAGCTCGTCCATTTTCCGAATCTCGGCTATCCGTGCGACTCGTGCGGCGCGATGATCCGTGAAGGGCGGTTGTGCGCCAAGTGCCTCGGCCAGCTGCAAGCCGACTTGCGCCGGGCGGAGGGAAAAAAGAAAAAAGAAGATCGTCCCCGCCATGCCACTTATTACACCCAAGACTATCAAGAACGCTAAACATTTCCGTCAACGTTCCGATATAAACAATAGCCAAATGCAAACAAGCGCCGGTCAAGCGAGGTGAATGTGATGAAAATCCACCATATTGGACCGATGGGCGTCAACCCGTACCAGCGTCAGCTCGCCAAAACGGAGCGGTTGGCGGCGGGGAAGACGAAGGGCGATCAAGTGGAAATTTCCAAAGAAGCGAAAGAGTTGCAAGAAGCGACAAGCTGGGAACGGGCGCGGCAGGCGAAGCTGGAGGAGCTGCGCCAACAAATTGAGACCGGCGCCTACCAAGTCGACCCGCGGGCGGTCGCCAAACGGATGATCGACTATTACCGAAATCACCGATAAAGGAAGCGGATCGTGATGGCATTTGCCCCACTCATTCATCTATTGCGGGCGCACAGTGAGCTTTATGAAAGCTTGCTGGCGCTGTCGAGGAGGAAGACGGAAGCGTTGAAGAAAAACGACATCGAGGCGCTGTCGGCTTTGCTTGCGGATGAACAGAAGCATATTTTGGCCATCCGCCAGCTCGAGGAACGGCGGCAGCGATGGCTGAAGGAGACGCTCGGCGATGAGGCGGCGACCCTCTCCCGATGCATGGATCTGGCAAAAGGCAAGGAGCGCGAGGAGCTGAGGGAATGCCAAGCGCGGCTTCAGACCGCTGTGAACGCGGTGGCCGAGGCGAATGAATTAAACCGCCAGCTCATTGAGCAGTCGCTCCAGTTTGTCACCGCCATGATCGAGACGTTCACCCCAACGCCGTCCACTTACAGCCGCACGCAAGGGTACGCGCCATCGCCAGACCGCCCGCTGTTTGAATCGAAAGCGTAAGGGGGAGAACGATGCTCTCGACATTCCACGGATTAGAAGCCGCTCGGCGCGCCATGATGGCCCAGCAAGCGGCGTTGTATACGACAGGACATAACATCGCCAACGCCAATACGGAAGGGTATACACGGCAGCGCGTCCAACTCAAGGCGACGCCGCCGTTTCCGACGCCCGGCCTCAACCGCCCGAACATCCCGGGACAGATGGGGACAGGGGTGGAAGCGTCGTCGGTCGAACGGGTGCGCGAATATTTCCTCGACATCCAATACCGCGGCGAAAACAGCAAGCTCGGGTACTGGGAAGCGCGCGCGGATGCGGTGTCGAAGATGGAAGACATTATGAACGAGCCGTCCGACAGCGGGTTGGCGAAAACGATGGACCAGTTTTGGCAGGCGCTGCAAGATTTGAGCACCCACCCGGAGAACGAAGGAGC
The DNA here is from genome assembly GCF_000691465.1 of Geobacillus sp. CAMR5420. Taxonomy (NCBI): domain Bacteria; kingdom Bacillati; phylum Bacillota; class Bacilli; order Caryophanales; family Anoxybacillaceae; genus Geobacillus; species Geobacillus sp. CAMR5420. Next base: position 115,664 of record NZ_JHUS01000064.1, on the reverse strand, counting down.
GCGCTCCGTCGTTCGCCAGCGCGGGTTAGCGGTCGTCGAGACGTTCCATTACTTGTCAAATTCCTTGGCGCAAATCCGCACGGATCTTGGCACGCAAATCGGTACGACGGTGACGGAAATCAATTCCCTTCTCAACCAAATCAGCGCATTGAATGAACGGATCGCCGAAATCGAGCCGAACGGCTATTTGCCCAACGACTTGTACGATGAGCGCGATCGGTTGATCGACCAGCTGTCGCAATATATGGAGATCGGTGTGGAAAAGCATCCAACTGGCGGAAACGCCTTGCCCATGGCGGAAGGAACGTACGATGTTTACGTGATGAACGGGAGCGCGAAAGTGTATCTCGTTCAAGGCCGAACGGCGTCTGCCGTATCGTTTCCCGACGGCAGCGATGTCGACGGCGACGGGGTGAAGGAGATGCCTCCCGATCTAGGCATCAATACGCTTGATGTCAGCGGGACGACCGTTTCCTTTTCCTCTCTTCCGAACGGCAAATTGCGCGGGCTGATCGAAGGATACGGCTATCAAACAGGAACCGACGCCAGCGGCCAGCCGATCGTCAAAGGGCTGTACCCAGACATGCTGGCGAATTTGGACAAGCTCGCCTACACGTTCGGCAAGGTGTTCAACGACGTTCATCAACAAGGCTACGGGCTAAACGGGAGCACGAATCACCCGTTTTTTGACGGGATCAGTGCCGTAAGCGGCGCGGCGAACACGATCAAGCTCGCCGCCGACATCGACGATTTGGCGAACATCGCGGCGTCAACGAAAAGCGGGGAAACAGGGAATGGCAACAACGCCATCAACCTCGCCAACGTCCGCAGCCTGCTTTTGTCCAATGCGACCGTTTCGCTGCAAGACGGCATCTCCGTCAACTTGGCCTCCCTGAATTTGCCGCTTTCCTCAGGCACGGTCGAAACGAACTACCAAGGCTGGATCGGCCAGCTTGGCGTCGACGGTGAGCAGGCGAACCGGATGAAAAGCAATAGTGAAATTCTGCGCCAGTCGGTGGAGGAAAAACGGCAGTCGGTCAGCTCCGTGTCGCTGGATGAAGAGATGATGAACATGATCAAATTCCAGCACGCCTACAACGCCGCGGCGCGTCAAATTACGGTGATTGACGAGATGCTCGATAAACTCATCAACGGCATGGGCGTCGTTGGAAGGTAGGTGAACGGTGATGCGTATTACGCAAAGCATGTTGGCGAATAATATGTTGAAACAAATCACCCGCAGCTACGAAAAGTTAGATCAATATCAAACCCAGCTTTCGACGGGGAAAAAAATCACCCGCCCGTCCGACGATCCTGTTGTGGCGATGAAAGGAATCGCCTACCGTTCGAATTTAGCCGAAGTCGAGCAGTTCAAACGCAATTTCTCGGAAGCGTACAACTGGGTGGAAAACTCTGATTCGGCGCTTGACAAGGCGACGCAGGCGCTGCAGCGCATCCGCGAGCTCACCGTGCAGGCGAGCAACGACACATACGAAGAAACGCAGCGCCAAGCGATCGCCAAAGAAGTGCGCCAGTTGACCGAACATTTGGTCACGATCGCCAATACAAAAGTCGGCGACAAATACATTTTCAACGGGGCGAAAACGACCGAGCCGCCTGTGACGGTGAACCCGGACGGCACGATTTCCGTGTCGACGAACAGCCAACAGGTGAACATTGAGCTCGCCAAAGGCATTTACATTCCGGTCAACATTCCCCCGAGCACAGCGTTCGGGGCGGGCAGCGGATTGTTTTCGGACTTGCAAAACTTGGCCGCTTCCCTCGAAAATCCGAGTACGACCGGTAATGATGTAACGGGCTATTTAGACAAACTCGACAGCCATTTGACAAATTTGCTCGGCGTCCGCGCCGAACTCGGCGCGCGCATGAACCGGATCGAGCTGATGGAAGACCGCATCGACAGCCAGCAGGTGATCGCGGAAAAAATGTTGTCGGACAACGAAGACGTTGATCTGGAAAAAGTCATCACCGATTTGAAAACGCAAGAAAGCGTCCACCGTGCGGCGTTGGCCGTCGGCGCGCGCGTCATTCAGCCGACGCTCGTTGACTTTTTGCGTTAAACTAGCGTAACGCCCGCCGAAAGGAGCGATGGCCATGCGCATTCCGCAGCTTAGAATGGAAGCGACGTACGCCAAGCTGGCGATCTCAAGCGAACGGGCGCGGCTTGACATCACCCAGCCGCCCGCGGAGATGACGATCGAGCAACCGCCCGCTGACATGCGCATCGCCGCCATTCCCGCCCGCCTGACGATCGACCAGACCGAGGCGTGGGCGGCGGTCAACAACAAGCACGTGTTTCGGCTCATTCGGGATGCGGCCGCTGACGGGCGGCAAGCGGTGCTCGATTTCATCGAGCGCGCTGCGGTCCAAGGCGATGAACTGATGCGCATCGAGGACGGCGGCAACCCGCTCGCCGACCAAGCCGTTGTAAACAGTGAAGACCCGCCGCTCGAGTTCAACATCGCCCTCGTCCCGCCGCCGTTTAGCGTCAAGGTCGACTATGAACCAGGACGGCTGGCGATCGACTGGAACACCCACGCGCCGCGCATTGATGTGAAGGCGCATGCGCCGATCATCCGCTACCAGCAAGGAACGGTCAAGATCGCCCTCGTCCAGCGCCCGTCGCTTCACATTGACGTCGTCATTTGAGAAAACAGGAGGAACGATTCATGAATATCGACACGAAATACCACGGAACCGTGGCGGTGAAGGGAGAAGACATCATCCGCTTCCCCCACGGCCTGCCTGGATTTGCGGACGAGAAGAGATTCGTCCTTTTGCCGTTTGCCGACACGCCGTTTGTCATCCTACAGTCAACCGAGACGCCCGTGCTCGGGTTTGTGTTGATCGAGCCGTTTTCCTACTTTCCGACGTACGAGTTTGAACTCGACGAGGCGACGGTTGAACAGCTTGAGATCGAAACCGAACGCGACGTCGCCGTGTACGTCATCCTCACCGTCGCCGACCCGTTTGACAATACGACTGCCAACTTGCAGGCGCCGATTGTCATTAACGTCCATAAACGCCTTGGCAAGCAAGTGATTTTAACGAATACAAACTATAAAACGAAACATCGCCTCTTTCCCGAAAAAGTGGCGAAATAAAGGAGGCGGCAACGATGCTTGTACTAACGCGCAAACTCAAAGAAGCGATCCAAATCGGCGATGACATTGAAATTACCATCCTCGCTATCCAAGGCGATCAAGTGAAGCTTGGCATCAACGCTCCGAAACATGTTGAAATTCATCGCAAAGAAATTTACCTCGCCATCCAAGCCGAAAACAACGCCGCCTCCCACGCCTCCAAATCATCACTCGAGCGGTTGAACGAGCAATTGAAACACTGGAAAGGGGGGAAACAAGCATGAGCGTCAGCATCGGCGGAGTGCCGGTCCAAAGCGTCGCCGTGCGCATTGTGCAAGATAATAAGGCTATTGCCGAACAAGCTCTAAACGAAATGATCAACAAACATAAAGACGACCCAGCGCGCATCATCAAAGAAATTCAGCAGCCTTCGCCATTTTCGCAATTTCTCGACATCAAAATCTAAAAAAATTTTTCTCCAAACCTATTAAATTTTTAAAAAACAAACCGATATAAAAAGTGAACGCGGCATAGCGAAGAAAGGCGGCCGACTTTCTTCCTATCCGCGAATCGATCATTCCACAAGGACGTGGAATAAAAAATTTTCAAGGAGGAAATGAGTATGAGAATTAACCACAACATTGCGGCGTTGAACACGTATCGTCAATTAACTGCTGGTACGAACGCTGCATCCAAATCAATGGAAAAATTATCTTCTGGTCTTCGCATTAACCGCGCTGGCGATGATGCGGCAGGCCTTGCGATTTCTGAAAAAATGCGTGGGCAAATTCGTGGATTAGAGCAAGCTTCTCGCAATGCGCAGGACGGAATCTCGCTCATCCAGACAGCAGAAGGGGCTTTAAACGAAACGCATGCAATCCTTCAACGTATGCGAGAATTAGCTGTTCAGGCATCAAATGGTACTGCTACCGATGATGATAGAAAAGCAATTCAGGCAGAAGTTAGTCAGCTAATTTCCGAAATCGACAGAATCGGGAATACTACTCAATTTAACACAAAAAATTTATTAGATGGTAGTCAAGGTAAATCTGTAGATGCCTCAGCAGCTACAGCAATTAAAGGAGCAAAAGTTGTTGGGAACTTAGATAACGGTACTTATCAATTAACTGTAACTGGTAAAGCTGGCTCTGCGGCTTTCTTGAATAAAACAGGTGCTAACAACAATTTAGGACAAGGTGACGTGAAGTTTGACGAAACTTCTACGGGAGCAAATGTAGGCGAAACATATACGATTTCTTGGGATGACGGTGACTCTAACAACGTAACTGTAACTCTAAAAGATGCTACAGGTAAAGATTTAGCAACAATTACAGGTCAAAACTGGAGTACAGCTAGTGCAAACCAATCGGTAGTCTTTACAATTGGTGGTAATACTTATCGTTTCTTTATAGATACAAGTAAGACGGGAGATGGTCCAGGTTCTGTTACATTTAGAACTGAGATGCAGGCAAATTATACAATTACAAATCCAGGCGGTGTCTCTACAATTGTTAATGGATTGCTATCTACAAATGGACAAGTAGATATCGGGGGATTCCGTTTAACAGTTGATAGAAGTTTAACAGATGCAGGTCCTGCTAACCTTGTTGTAAGTGGAAATGACATTGAGTTTCAAATTGGTGCTAACCAAAATCAAACAACTAAGCTAGCTATTAATGATATGCGTGCATCAGCTTTAGGAGTTGCAGGTATCGATGTATCAACTCAAAACGGTGCACAAGTTGCTATCACTACAATTGATCAAGCTATTAAATCTGTTTCTGAAGAACGTGGTAAACTAGGTGCTTTACAAAACCGCCTAGAACATACCATCAACAACTTAGGAACATCTGCTGAGAACTTAACAGCAGCTGAATCCCGCATCCGCGACGTAGATTATGCCTTAGCCGCTTAAATGGCGACAGGCACAGTCGTCCTAGCTGGAAACGGCTAGGAGTATTACCGGGTGAATTGCTGGGAACCCCTTAGAGCCTTTGACGCCACAACGTAGCTGGAAACGGCAGACGTGATGGCTGGAAAAGTCAAAGGATTGGGCAACCAGCAGCCAAGCTCCTGTCCCGAAAGGGTGGAGAAGGTTCAACGACTAGGACATACCACCTAAGGCGAAACGCTATGGTGATGAAGTCCGTAGGGTGAACAGGATTCCTTCATCGTCCTGTATCATTCCGAAGCGCCCGGCCCCTAACAGGTAAAGCTGAGGGTGAAGATGTAGTCTGGTCCCGTCACGAAAGTGAGGGTGGCACGATGGCCAAAGAAATGATGGAGTTCACAAAGAATAACATCCTTTCTCAAGCAGCACAAGCAATGTTGGCTCAATCTAGTCAAATTCCGCAAGCGGTGTTGCAACTGCTTCGGTAATTTGATTAGAAGGGCGTCTTAGCTGGAAACGGCTAAGAGGATCACTGGGTGAATTGCTGGGAACCCCTAAAGCTTTCCTTGCCACAACGTAGCTGGAAACGGCAGGCGTGATGGCTTGAAAAAAGGAAAGATGAAACAATGGGCAATCAGCAGCCAAGCTCCTGTCCCGAAAGGGTGGAGAAGGTTCAACGACTAGGACATACCACCTAAGGCGAAACGCTATGGTGATGAAGTCCGTAGGGGAGGCGAAATAGCCGAACCGAAGTGCCCAGCCCCTAACAGGTAAAGCTGAGGGTGAAGAGATAGTCTACACAACGGTCGAAAGACGTTGAGGCATGGCAAGCCAACCAACAACCACAAGGAGTATTGCAATTGCTTCGTTAATACGAGAAAACATACCGAGGGACATTTGGTTTCCTCGGTATTTCTTTTGTTAGGATGATAAGACAAAAAATTTTAAAAGCATATGGAACGTATGTTTGTATATGTGCTATAATCGAAGGGGGTGATTCAAGTGACGGATACAAATGAATATCGGACAATTCCTTGTTACGAATTGGAGCAATTCCCGATTATAGGTGTGTACAAAGAATTGCTAGCTGGAAAGAGAAAGGCGCTTCCGGCAGGGACATGGGAAAAGGACGAAAATGTCATTATCTTGGTACGCTATGTGTTAGAAGTACAACTTGGTTTATCAAGGGAACAAATTCCAAAGATAAATAAAAAGATTATTGGAGAACAAAAACTTTGGGGAGTTTTGAATCGGTTTAAATCTCCCCGTCGGCTCATTGAGTTTGTTTACCCTAACCAATATAATGAATTCGACTTCTATCGTGTTCCGGTTGATTATTGGGGTAATGTGGAGAATATACGTAAACGCCTAGAGTGGTATTTAGAGAAAGAGGGAATCAAGATTGAGGAGATCCCTCAAAAAGTAAATCGCTATGTTCTTGTCGAATGGGGGTTTTCCAATCCTTTAAAGCGGTACGGTTATTCTCCATTTCGCCTTATGAACGCCCTATACCCCGGCCGTTTTAAAGAAACGGATTTTAAAAAAATTCCTCAAGGTTATGCAACAAACCGCGAATTTTTGAAAGAGCAGTTTATGGACATGCTTCGTATGGAAAAGATTCAGTTCGAAGACGTGCCGAAGAAAGTGACGCAGCAAATGCTCATCAAGCATCGTTTTAGCGCAGTGTTAAAACATCACCGCAATTCGCCTCTAGAGTTTATACAATGCCTTTTCCCCGATCAGTTTTCACTCGATGATTTTCACACAAAACCAAACGGCTATTGGAAAGATATCAAGAATGTCAGACAGGCCATTATTGATTTGATTGAAAGGGAGGGAGTAGCCGAGCAGGATGTCCCGCGCTTTATGACGAAACAGCGGCTGATGGCGGAAGGGCTGACTGGTCTGTTGCATGAATATCACGGTTCGCCGATTGAGATTATAGAGGCGGTGTTTCCGGGGAAGTATGATGTGACAGAGTTTCAGCGTGTGCCGAACCAACATTGGCATTCGCCGCAAAACCGGGTGCAGGCGCTGCGGACGTTTTGTGCCAAGCGGGGGATCGGCCGCGAGGAGTTGCCGAGGTTAAACCGGGCGTATTTTCGCAAGCATTTCCCACGGTTTATCAGCATGGTCGATCGTCATTACGACAGCAAATTTTACCGTTGGATTATGGAATCATTCCCCGAATATACATTTCAGCCTGAGGAATTTAATTTGCTAGTTGGGATTGACGGGCAATTGTGTGATTCAAAAGAAGAACTAGAAATCCATAACTTTTTGATTCGCGCGGTCGTTGATGGGAAAGTGGAAAGAGAAGGATGTCGTTTTGTGAACCAAGAATATGACGAAGTATATATCCCTGACTGGGTGATCGAACAAAACGGCAGAAAGTGGATTGTCGAATATTTCGGACTATATGGTTCGACTCGTTACAAGTGGTATGCGGAGAAGGCGGGCCGAAAAATGCAGTTTTACCATTCGCTCGCCGATTATACGTTGATTGTGATTATGCCTGATGATTTTCGGGAAAAAGGGTTTCAAAGAATTGTGTCCCTTTTGATTAGTAAGGGGGTGCAGCTTCATGTTCATTGTTCTTATTGTTACTGAAGGAGGAAAACTTTTAGGATTAAAACTGTCATCGTTTAAACTAAAGGTTGTTGCTTTCTATGATTTTTTATATGTGTGTAAGGTGATTATTGATAAAATGATAATAAAAAGGGAGGAAAACAAATGAAATGGTCAGAGTTACGTAAGCAATATCCGAATCAATTTGTTTTGGTGGAGGCCATTTCGGCTTGTTCGCAAAATGGCAAACGCATCATTAAAGAAATGGCAGTGATCGATCGGTATCATAGTGTGTCTGATGCATGGAATGGTTATAAACAGCAGCACAAAACTTTTCCGGAGAAAGAATTATATATTTTTCACACAAGTAAGGAGCAAATAGAGGTAGAAGAACAATATTTTATAGGGATTCGGGGGAGAGTATGAATATAAGAATAGAAAATGGATTACCTATTGTTTCTGTCGAAATAAAGTGTGGTGAAAAAACTGCTCTTTTAACAGACGTGTTGTTGGACACAGGTTGTGCTACGACCATTTTTGATACGGATGCACTCGCACAAATTGGTATCGAATTAGATGGTACCGTCAAGAATTTTGTGTAATGTAAGATAGATAGGGGATCTCTGAATAGATAGGGTACTCCTTTCTCTGGAATGTGTTATGGCTAAATCAGAGAATACCCTACCTTTTTTCTTTTGGTCTAGCAAAATGCTTTACACAAACTTTTATACATCATCGGGCTTTGTATACTAAAAAGAAATAGGAGCTGTAATTCAGGTTGAGGATTATGAAATATTTCTAAAATTATGAACTGTATTTTATTGTAAGAAAAAGTGTAAACCTATAAAGACAGTTTTGCTTACTAGTTTTATAATTTGTCTGTCGGGCAATGCACGCCATCGATCATTTACATTTATGAAATATTTTATTTCCACATATAAAACTAAACAGTAGGGTGTTTGACGTGATGATTTATAAAAAATGGCTCTACCATATCACCCACTATAGCAACCTTCCATCGATCCTTTGTCACGGTGGATTAGTGGCAAATAACGTGGCGAAGGTGAAAAGTGTATCGTATGTCAATATTGCGCATACACGTATACAAGCTAGGAGATCAATCATATCAGTTCCGCTTCCTCCTTATGGCACTTTACATGATTATGTTCCTTTTTACTTTGCACCTAGGTCACCGATGTTATATGCTATTAACAAAGGACGTGTAGACGGGTACACAAAAGGACAAGATGAGATTATTTATCTCGTGTCTAGGACAGATGTGATCCATCATAGAGGATTAGGTTATGTGTTTACGGATGGGCATGCCATTATGAAATTTACTGATTTTTATAATAATTTAAAGGATTTGGACAAAATCGACTGGAACGTTATGCACTCTCAATTTTGGTTTGAAACGGAAGAGGACCCCGATCGGGAAAGAAGAAGGCAAGCGGAGTTTTTAGTGTATCAATTTGTTCCTATTGATATGATTTCAGGCATTGGGGTTAAAAATGATAAAATGAAGCAAAAAGTTGAAGAGATTATGTACCAATGTCATTGCCATAAACCGATAGCTGTCCGGCCGCATTGGTACTACTGAAGGAGGTGATGCAATGATCATCCTAAAACAAGGCAACCTCTTAGAAGATGAAGCAGAAGCTTTGGTGAACACGGTCAATTGTGTCGGAGTGATGGGGAAAGGAATTGCACTGCAATTTAAGCAAGCTTATCCAGAAATGTTTTCGGAGTATGAAAAGGCTTGCCGTCGCAAGGAAGTGCAGCCAGGCAAAATGCATGTCGTTTCCACTAAATCGTTATTGAACCCAAAATATATTATTAATTTTCCTACAAAACGCCATTGGAAAAATAAATCCCGGATGGAAGATATTGAACTAGGGTTGGCGGATTTGATAAAGGTGGTTAAGGAGCTTAATATAAAATCGATTGCGCTTCCGCCGCTTGGCTGTGGAAATGGCGGGCTTAGATGGGATGAAGTACGTCCTAAAATTGAAGCGGCTTTTGAGCATTTAAAAGAGGTGGAAGTGCATTTGTATGAGCCTGCAGGGAGCCCTAACCCTGATCAAATCAAAATACGTACAAAACCTCCAAAGATGACAAGATCTCGAGCGTTATTGCTAATGTTAATGAATGATTATTCCATTCCGGGGTATAAGTTGTCATTGCTGGAAGTTCAGAAGTTGGCTTATTTTCTTCAGGTTGTCGGCGAGCCGATGAGATTGCGGTTTGAGAAAGGGAAATACGGTCCGTATGCGGACAACTTAAATCATGTGTTACTGCGTTTGGACGGTCATTTTATTCGAGGTTTTGGAGACCGCAATCGGGATGCGGAAATTTATTTGCTACCGAATGCGGTACAAGAAGCTGAACAGTATTTGCAGGGTGATTCCGAAGCTGATGAACATTTAGAAAAAGTGCGGAATGTCATTCAAGGGTTTGAAACTCCATATGGGATGGAATTGCTTTCCACTGTACATTGGGTGGTGAAAGAAAATCCGGATATAAAAGACGATGTTCATTCCATTATTGGAGAGATTCACAACTGGAACGAACGAAAGCGGAAGATATTTAAAGAAAAGCATATTACAAAAGCTTGGCAACATTTGAAGGGAATAGGGATGCTTAATTAATAAAAAATGCTTTGTGGATTAAGCCTTACTCATTCAGGAGTGAGGCTTTTATTATCAGTGTAAACCTTAATTTTTAAGAGTTTTTCGTTTTTTGATTTTCCCTACAAAACTGCATTCTAAACCTTTTGACATCCTATTGTTAAAATGAAATTATCATAATCCCCTGATTTTTATATGGATTGCTTTTATTTTTCTCTTCCCCTTCACAACTCCCCATCTCCATCCGATATAAAACATAGATAGTGTTCATGCAAAGGAGCGAACGTAATGACGGTAGAGCGCGTTTCTTCTCATTCACTTTCTTATTTGTATGAAAGTGTTCGCAATGAAAAAGCCAGCAGCATGATCGAACCCCATCAGCAACATCATACGAACAATTTGGAAACAACAGTGCAAAACATTCCAAAAGAAAAACTAGAAGAAGTAGTGAAAGGCTTAAACGAATTCCTTCAGCCAAGCCATACGTCGTTAAAGTTTGAGCTGCATGACGAGCTACAGGAGTATTACGTGCAAATTATCGATGAGCGAACGGATGAGGTTATTCGCGAAATTCCGCCGAAAAAGCTGTTGGATATGTACGCGGCGATGATGGAGTTTGTCGGGCTTTTGGTGGATAAAAAAATTTAACGGTGGTGAGTCGAAATGGCGAATACGTTGCGCATCAGCGGCCTCGCGAGCGGGATGGACATTGACAAAATCGTGAGCGATTTGATGAAAGCGGAGCGGATGCCGCTTGATAAATTGAAGCAGAAAAAGCAGCTGCTCGAGTGGCAGCGTGATGATTACCGAGCGATGAACACGTTGCTTCAGGGGCTTGACGACTATTTGTTCAGCAACATCACGCTCCAAAGCAGCATGCTCAAAAAAACTGTCTCGAGTTCGAACGAATCGGTCGTCACAGCGACGGCGGGATCGAGTGCGGCGAACGTGGCGACGACGATGCAAGTAAACCAAGTGGCCACATCGGCCGTCTGGCTGTCGGATGCCGCCGTGAGAGTGGACAAGGCGAGTTTTTCCGTTGCCGCTGATGTGACGCTGACGATCAACGTGACAAACGGGGATGGGACGACGAAGCAGGCGTCGATCATGGTGAAACAAGGAACGACGTTAGACGGATTGATCGCCCAACTCAACAGCAACCTAGACCTTGGCGTCAGCGCGTTTTACGACGAGCAAACTAGGCGGGTTTCGATCATGAAAAAAGACACGGGAGCGCAAGCGAGTCTGGTGCTCGCCGATCAGGCGACGGCTGACTTTTTTGCGCAAAAGCTTGGGTTTACGAATACCGTAGCGGGGCAAGAGCTCACGGGGAAAACGGCAGGGAAAGACGCCGACATCACCATCAACGGCTTGCGAACGACCCGCTCGTCGAATACATTTACGATCAACGGTGTGACGTATACGGTGAAAGGGACGGGCACGGCGACAGTGTCGGTGGCGACGGATGCGGACGCGATGTTTAACGCCATTAAAGGGTTTGTTGACAAATACAACGACACAATCGCCAAAATCAACGCCGAGTTGAAAGAAGAGCGCTACCGCGACTATCCGCCGCTTACCGACGAGCAAAAGGAAGCGATGACGGAAAAGCAAATTGAGCTGTGGGAAGAAAAGGCGCGGAGCGGGATGCTTCGCGGTGATTCGATTTTGTCCAGCGCCCTCAGCAAAATGCGGATGAATGTGTACACGAAAGTGGAAGGGGCGAACATCCCAAGCGGGTTCTCGCAGCTCGCGCAAATCGGGATTACGACGTCGTCGAATTATCTAGACGGCGGGAAGTTGATCATTGACGAAACGAAGCTGCGGGAGAAAATCAAGGAAAATCCGGATGCCGTCTATCAGTTGTTTAACCAAGACGGTGCGACCGATGCGGAGAAAGGCATCGCCCGCCGCCTGCGCGATACGATCAAGGAAACGATCGGGAAAATCGAGCAAAAGGCGGGGAAAACCGTTTGGACAAACCAACAGTTTGCGATCGGGCGCGATTTAATCCAGATCAATGACCAAATTGACCGGTTTCAAGATCGGCTGAAACAGATTGAAGACCGCTACTACCGCCAATTCACAGCGATGGAAGAGGCGATTCAGCGCGCCAACCAACAAAGCATGTATTTGATGAATGCCTTTGGCGGCATGCAAAGATAACGATCAGCGGCTGTGGCATGCAGGCGTCCGTTGGCGCTTGGCCATCATCGGAAAGCGATCCGCTTCCTGATGATGGAGGTTTTAGGCTGAGACAACTGAAAAGGCGCGACGCCTCTTGAAAGGGGCGGTTTGGCTGAAAAAAACGTTCTTGCTTCAGTCTTGAAACGTGTGCAGCACTTGACGTGGAAGAGGAGTGATCGGGATGGCAACGAACAATCCGTATCAACACTACCAAGCGAACGCTGTGCAGACGGCGTCGCCTGGGGAGTTGACATTGATGCTGTATAACGGCTGCTTGAAGTTTATCAAGCTCGCGCGCCAGGCGATGGAGACGGGCGATATCGCGGCGCGTAATGAAAACTTGTTGAAGGCGCAAAAGATCATTTTGGAATTGATGGCGACGCTGAAAATGGAATATGACGTCGCGAAATCGATGATGACCATGTATGACTACATCTACCGCCGCCTAGTCGAGGCGAATGTGAAAAACGATGCGGCGATTTTGGACGAGGTGGAAGGGTATGTCATCGAGTTTCGCGATACGTGGAAGCAAGTGATTCAGCTGAACCGGCAGCGCCAATACGCGGAAGGCGGGCAGGCGTAATGGGCGTTGTGCACGATGTTTGGTTGGTGACGAAGGAGTTGCTTGAGGCGACGGCGCTGCCGTGGCCGTCCGAGGAGCGCGAAGAGCGGCTTGCGGCGGTCGATCGGCTGCTTCGGGAGCGTGAGGAGCTGCTTCGGAAGCTGCGGCCGCCATACAGCGAGGAAGAGCAGCGGCTTGGCCGCGAGATCGTTGCTTGGAATCGAGAGATTGAAGCGCGGCTTCGTCAAGTGCGCGATGAGATTGGCAGTGATTTGCGGATCACCGAGGCGAAGCGGCAGGCGAACGCCCGCTATGTTCACCCGTACGAGCAGCCGCTTTCGTTCGATGGAATGTTTTACGATAAACGGCGATAGGTGGAATGGATATGGCAAAATTGACGAGTGACGCGCTGGACATCATCCGCCAATACGCAGCGTTGCTCGAGACAGTCGAAGAAGGGCTCGACTATGTGGCGGCGAGCTTTTCTGACCCGCGGCGGATGCATGCGGACGTGCTGCTTTCGGATGTGTTGCTGGCGCTTGGGAAAATTGGCGAGACGAACGTGTATCTAGAGCAGCTGTTCGCTGAGGAGAACGATTTCGTCCGTCATCTTGAACGGTTTGTCGATGTGCTCGACGCGGCCGCGGCACTTGACGGGCAGTTTTCTGATGCAGCGGCAAAGAGGAGCGGGTTGTTTGCGGACGGTTGTCACCGGCGTTTCAGGCGTGGAAGAGTGCGATGGAGAGCGGTCTGCGGCGGTATGTTGTGCAGTGAAGAACGAACGGCGGTGCTTTGCCAGCCGTGCAAGCGAAAGCGGGTGTCCTCTTGCTGGAATCGAGGGCACCCGCTTTTGTGCGGCAGGGCGAATGAAACCGGCATTCGTTCGCCTGTTTTTGCCGTGAGCGGCAAAAGAGTCAAACGGCCTTGACAATGGTGATGTTCATCTCTTTCCGCAAGTCAATCTCATACGGGCTTTTCAGCTCTTCGCCCGCTGGATTTTTGATGACGCGGACGACGGGGCGGAGCGGGAAGCCTGGAAACACTTGCGAGACGACGCCCACTTCCCCGGTGTTGAGCTTGACGGTCGTGGCAACCGGGTAGACGGCAATGTAGGAAAGAAAGAGCTTAATGAGTTCGTAGTCCAAGATGCCGCCGGCGGCGGATAAGTACTCGGCCGCTTCATGCGGCGAGTATTGCTTCCGGTGGTAGCGCGCTGACGTCAAGGCGTCAAAGACGTCGGCGATGGCGACGATGCGGGCGTATTCGTGAATTTCCTTGCCCGATAAGGCGCGCGGGTAGCCGTTGCCGTCGCACCGCTCATGGTGCTGCAAGGCGCAGTGGGCGGAAAAGAGCGAAATGTTGCGCTGGCGCCGCAACAGTTCAAAGCCGAGATACGTATGGCGACGGATGATTTCCGTTTCTTCTTTGGTCAGTTCGCCTTTTTTCCGCCAGAGCCCATCAGGAAGCTGCGTCATGCCGATGTCAAACAACAGCGCCCCGACGCCAAGGTCGAGCAGTTGCTCGGGGCGGTAGCCTTTGGCGATGCCGATGACACCCGCAATGGTGGCGACGTTGACTGAATGGTGGAAAAAGTATCCATTGGAAATGACCAAATCCGACAAGTTGATGAGCAAATCTTCTTGTTTTAGCAAATAATCCAAAATGTCTTTGAACACTTTTTCGTACTCTTTTCCTAAATCGAGGGAGGACACACGGCTGAGCAGTTTTTTTTGCTCAATCAAGGCCGTCATCGTCTCGTACACTTTTTTCACTGCCTGCTGGCGCACGGTCGGGCTGATGAGCGGGCGCGGGCGGATGTCATATGTTTGTTTGTCGTCAATATAAATGTATTGAACCCCTTTTTGTGCTAAAGAACGGATGTAGCCGCTTGTCAGCCGCACACCGCGCGACAAAAGGACGCTGCCGTTGGCGGCAAACAAGTCGACAGCGAGCACGTCACCGCTTTTCGCATGGGAAATATGGACCTTTCGCATCGTTCACACACTCCGTACCTTCCACATCATAAGAAAAAACACCTATGCCTATCTTACCATATTTTCCTATGTTTTTCACAAAATCTTCAAAAATATTTTTGATTGAAACATGGATTGGATGGGTAATAAAAAGTGTAGGGATTTACAGTTTTATAAGATAAGGAGTGGTCAGCGATGATGTATAACGTTCGCGGGGAAAACCTCGAAGTAACTCCAGCGTTGCGCGAGTACGTGGAGAAAAAAATCGGGAAACTGGAACGCTACTTTGATGGCACCGAAGACGTGCATGTGCACGTCAATTTAAAAGTATACAACGATGGACAAGGGAAAATCGAAGTGACCATTCCGATGCCGCATTTGTTGCTGCGCGCTGAAGAGCGCCATGAAGATATGTATGCGGCGATCGATTTAGTGACGGATAAACTGGAGCGGCAAATCCGCAAACATAAAACGAAAGTCAATCGGAAGCTGCGCGACCGCGAGAAAGAAGCGAAGCTGGCTGCCCCTGTCTCGATCGGCGCTTCCGCGGCGGAGAATGAAGAGGAGTTTGAAATCGTGCGAACGAAACATTTCAGCTTGAAGCCGATGGACAGCGAAGAAGCGATTTTGCAAATGAATTTGTTGGGGCACAACTTCTTCATTTTCACCAACGCGGAAACAAACCGGACGAACATCGTCTACCGCCGCAAAGACGGAAAATACGGATTGATCGAGGCAAATTGAACAGCCTCCCTATGCGCATCCCCTGCTTTTTTGGGCAGGGGATGTTATAATATGCATGAGAAAAATCAAAATGGGGGAGAGCGATGGAGGAACTGTTGCGTCAAATCTTGTCCAAGTTGGACAACATGGAAAAAGGATTTTTGGTGTTCCAAGAAGAAACTCGCCAACGGTTTGAGCAGATGGATGGCCGTTTGACGGAGATGAATGGACGCCTCGTCGGCCTCGAACAGGAAATGGGCGCGGTGAAAGAGCGGTTAGACCGTGTGGAAACGCGGTTGAATGGTGTAGAGACCCGGTTGGACGGCGTGGAAACACGGTTGAATGGTGTGGAAACAGAATTGGAGGAAGTGAAGGAGACGCTACATCGGGTCGAAACGCAGCTTGTGGATGATGTGCAAATCTTGCTTCGCAAAATTCACGAAAAAGTGGAGGAGAAAAGTTTTGAAATTTATGCGCTGAATCGGCGCCTTCACCATGCGGAAGCGGCGATTGAGCAGCTTCAGTCCAAGTTGTGATCCCCTCTCTTGGACATGCCCCTCTCGAAATGGCTGTTGATTTAGTGGAAAGTCGCGGAAAACAGATTCTTTCTCAAATTGAGAAGTTCTGTAAAATGACCGCTTCTGTTTCAGGCGAACGCAACGATTTCGGCGAAATTGGTCATTTTTCACCAGCCCTCTAAGCCTGTGCAACAGTTGTCACTGATCCCTGTATAATGATATGATGAAGAAGTGAGTCCATGAAAAATAAGGAGCGTTTCCTATGCTTGGAGTCTTAAAAAAAGTATTTGACCCGAACAAGCGTCAGTTGGCAAGGCTCGAGAAAATTGCGGATCAAGTGGATGCGCTCGGTCCGGAGATGGCCCGACTGTCCGATGAACAGCTGCGGCAAAAAACCGAGGAATTCAAAGCCCGCTACCAACAAGGCGAATCGCTCGATGATTTGCTTGTTGAGGCGTTTGCCGTTGTGCGCGAAGGGGCGAAGCGCGTCCTTGGCTTGTACCCATATAAAGTGCAAATTATGGGCGGCGTCGTCTTGCATGAGGGCGACATCGCCGAGATGAAAACCGGGGAAGGGAAAACGTTGACGGCGACGATGCCCGTCTATTTGAACGCCTTGACGGGGCGCGGCGTGCATGTCGTGACGGTCAACGAATACTTGGCGACGCGCGATGCGACGGAAATGGGCAAACTGTATGAGTTTTTAGGCATGACCGTCGGCTTGAACTTAAGCGGCATGTCGCGCGAGGAGAAGCAGGCGGCGTACAACGCCGACATTACGTACGGGACGAACAACGAGTTTGGCTTTGACTATTTGCGCGACAACATGGTGCTCTATAAAGAGCACATTGTGCAGCGGCCGCTCTATTATGCGATCATCGACGAGGTCGACTCGATTTTGATCGATGAAGCGCGGACGCCGCTCATCATTTCCGGCACGGCGCAGAAGTCGACTAAGCTGTATGTGCAGGCGAATGCGTTTGTCCGCACGTTGCGCAAAGATGTCGATTACACATACGATGAAAAAACGAAAAGCGTCCAGCTGACGGAAGAAGGAATCAACAAAGCGGAGCGCGCGTTTGGCATCGACAACTTGTTCGATTTGAAACACGTCACGCTCAACCACCATATTCAGCTGGCGCTAAGGGCGCACGTGACGATGCAGCGCGATGTCGACTATGTCGTGCAAGACGGAAAAGTGATCATCGTCGACCCGTTCACCGGGCGCTTGATGCACGGCCGCCGCTACAGCGATGGGCTTCATCAAGCCATTGAGGCGAAAGAGGGGCTCGAGATTCAAAACGAGTCGATGACCTTAGCCACGATCACGTTCCAAAACTATTTCCGCATGTACGAAAAATTGGCGGGGATGACGGGGACGGCGAAGACGGAAGAGGAAGAGTTCCGCAACATTTACAACATGCGCGTCGTCGTCATTCCGACGAACCGCCCGGTCATCCGCGAAGACCGTCCGGATTTGATTTATCGGACGATGGAAGGGAAGTTCCGCGCCGTGGTTGAGGACATCGCCGCCCGCCATGCGAAAGGGCAGCCCGTGCTTGTCGGCACGGTGGCGATCGAAACGTCCGAGATGTTGTCGGAGATGCTGAAAAAACGCGGCATCCCGCACAACGTCTTAAACGCGAAAAACCATGCGAAAGAGGCGGAAATCATCGCCCAAGCCGGGCAAAAAGGTGCGGTGACGATTGCGACGAACATGGCCGGGCGCGGGACGGACATTAAGCTTGGCGAAGGGGTAAAGGAGCTTGGCGGGCTTGCGGTCATCGGCACGGAGCGTCACGAAAGCCGGCGGATCGACAACCAGCTGCGCGGCCGTTCCGGGCGTCAAGGCGATCCTGGGGTGTCGCAGTTTTACTTGTCGCTTGAAGACGAATTGATGCGCCGTTTCGGCTCGGAAAGCTTAATGGCGATGATGGACCGCCTTGGAATGGACGACTCGCAGCCGATTCAAAGCAAAATGGTGACGAAAGCGGTCGAGTCGGCGCAAAAACGGGTGGAAGGCAACAACTTCGACGCCCGCAAACAGCTGCTTCAATATGACGATGTCCTGCGCGAACAGCGGGAAATCATTTACCGCCAGCGCTACGAAGTGCTCGATTCCGACAACTTGCGCGGCATTATCGAAAAGATGATCCAATCGGTCATTGAACGCGTCGTCCATGCCCATACGCCGAAAGAAGACTTGCCGGAAGAGTGGAACCTAAAAGGGCTCGTGGATTATCTCAACGCCCATCTGCTTCCGGAAGGCGATGTGACGGAAGCCGACTTGCGCGGCAAAGAGCCCGAAGAGATGATCGAGCTCATTTGGGAGAAAGTCAAAGCGCGTTATGATGAAAAAGAAGCGCAAATTCCGCCGGAACAAATGCGCGAGTTTGAACGCGTCGTCGTCTTGCGCGCCGTTGACATGAAATGGATGAACCATATTGACGCAATGGAGCAGCTCCGCCAAGGCATCCATTTGCGCGCCTACGGGCAAGTCGACCCGTTGCGCGAATACCAAATGGAAGGGTACGCGATGTTCGAAAACATGATCGCCGCGATTGAAGAGGAAGTCGCCACCTATATCATGAAGGCGGAAATCCACCATAACCTTGAGCGCCAAGAGGTGGCCAAAGGCGAAGCGGTTCACCCGAAAGAAGACGGCGAGGAGCCGAAGCGAAAACCGGTTCGCCGGGCGGTGCGCGTCGGTCGCAACGACCCGTGCCCGTGCGGCAGCGGGAAAAAATATAAACATTGTTGCGGAAGAGTGGTATAACCGTTTATAAATAATAAAGGGAGGCTCCGCCTCCCTTTTGAATGGCAGATATGAATCATTGGCATACTATATTCATGATGAGGTGAGGACAACATGATCGATTTGGTGGAAATTAAGCAAGAGCTCGAGAAAATGGCTAAGCGATTAGCGGAAATCAGGGGGTCTCTTTGACCTCGACACGAAGCAGGCGCGTATTCGTGAATTAGAAGAACAGATGGCGGCGCCCAACTTTTGGGATGACCAGAAGGCGGCGCAGGCAGTCATTTCCGAAGCGAATGCGCTCAAAGACCTCGTCGAGGAATTTTCCTCGCTTGAAGAACGGTTTGACAACTTGGAAGTGACGTACGAACTGCTTAAGGAAGAGCCGGATGACGAGCTGCAAGCCGAGCTTGTGGAGGAAGCGAAAAAGCTGATGAAAGACTTCAGCGAGTTCGAGCTGCAGCTGCTGCTCAACGAACCGTACGACCAAAACAATGCGATTTTGGAACTCCATCCCGGCGCAGGCGGCACCGAGTCGCAAGACTGGGCGTCGATGCTGTTGCGCATGTATACGCGCTGGGCGGAGAAAAAAGGGTTTAAAGTGGAAACGCTCGACTACCTGCCGGGCGAGGAAGCCGGGATCAAGAGCGTCACGCTGCTCATTAAAGGCCGAAATGCCTACGGCTATTTAAAAGCGGAAAAAGGGGTGCACCGGCTTGTCCGCATCTCGCCGTTTGACGCCTCAGGCCGCCGCCATACGTCGTTCGTGTCGTGCGAGGTTGTGCCGGAATTGGATGATAACATTGAAATTGAGATCCGGCCGGAAGAGCTGAAAATCGACACGTACCGCTCAAGCGGCGCGGGCGGGCAGCACGTCAACACGACCGACTCGGCCGTGCGCATCACCCACTTGCCGACCGGGATTGTCGTCACGTGCCAATCGGAGCGGTCGCAAATCAAAAACCGCGAAAAAGCGATGAATATGTTGAAGGCGAAATTGTACCAAAAGAAACTCGAGGAGCAGCAAGCCGAACTCGCTGAGCTGCGCGGCGAGCAAAAAGAAATCGGCTGGGGCAACCAAATTCGTTCGTACGTCTTCCATCCGTATTCGCTTGTCAAAGACCATCGGACGAACGTCGAGGTCGGCAATGTGCAAGCGGTGATGGATGGGGAAATTGATGTGTTTATTGACGCGTATTTGCGTGCGAAGTTGAAGTAAAGGGCGATCATCGGATCGTCCTTTTTTTCGCTTCAAAATCGTGTTTTGGCCTTTTGACGCATCTATGCTTTCGTGATACGCTGAAGGTAATGATAAGGAAAAAGGAGGGCGATGGCTTTGGCTGTGCGCAAACAATTGCTTTACGAACTGATTGACCGGTTGGATGAAACGGATCATCAAACAGCGTACGATTTTTTGATGTACTTGCTTGATCGGTCCAGAAAGGAACGAATGGTATGGGAGCGGATTGACGAAACAGATGAAGAAGAAGCGTTGACGGAAGAAGAGCGCCAGCAGCTGCAAAGCGATGAAGGATATATCACCGGGGGAGAAGCCAAGCGTGAATTCGGGCTACAAGTTGATTTACCGTAAGGCTGCAGTCAAATTCATCGCTCGTCAAGACAAAGATGTTCAAGAACGATTAGCTTTCGGGCTGCAAGGTCTGCTTGCGATCCCACCGCAGGGGGATATTAAAAAGTTGAAGGGGCAGGATGGATTATATCGGCTGCGAATCGGAACATATCGTGTGTTGTTTCGCATCGATCATGAAGAACGAATCATCTATATTGAGGCGATCGGCAACCGCGGGGATGTGTATTGAGGCTTGTATTTTTTGGCTAGGGCGATCATCGGATCGTCCTTTTTTCCTTTAGCATAGCAGACCATTATCGCGTTAATCGGCTGTCATTTACTTGCCAAAACGGGCATGCTATACTCACAGAGGAAGGTGGGGAAGCATGCGGAAGCGAAGAGAGAAGACCATGCCTCCGGCGGTGGAGGCGGCTTTGGAGTATGCGTATGTTCTGATCGGCGCGGCGATCGTCGCTGTGGCGTTTAACGTGTTTTTGCTGCCAAACCGGATCGCTTCAGGCGGAGTGAGCGGCATCAGCACGATTATGCACGCGTTGTTTGGCATTGAGCCTGCCTATGTTCAATGGGCGCTCAACATTCCGCTCTTTATCGCTGGCGTTGTGCTTTTGGGCCGGCAGTTTGGCGTGAAAACGTTCGTGGGGACGGTGTTTTTGCCGCTTGTTGTCTATTTGACGAAAGAGATGGAGCCGGCGACGACAAATCCGCTTCTTGGCGCGATTTTTGGCGGCATCGGCGTTGGGCTCGGCCTTGGCATGGTGTTTCGCGGCCGGGCGTCGACCGGCGGCACTGATTTGGCGGCGCAAATCATCCATAAATATACCGGGCTGTCGCTTGGGATGTGCGTGATTTTCATCGATGGCTTGATCGTGTTGACCGCGGCGTTTGTGTTTGATATTGAACGGGCGCTCTATGCGTTGATCGCGTTGTATGTGACGAGCAAAACGATCGACCTCGTCCAAGTCGGTCTTGGGTATTCGAAAATCGCTCTTATTATTACGAATGAAGAAGAAAAAGTGCGCCGCGCCATTTTGCACGAAATCGACCGCGGAGTGACGCGCTTGCCCGCGTATGGCGGTTACACGGAACATGAGCGGCCTGTGTTGATGTGCGTCGTCGCGCAATCGGAGTTCACAAAATTGAAACAATTGGTCCGAACCATTGATCCGACAGCGTTTGTCATCGTTGCGAACGCCGCTGAGGTGCTCGGCGAAGGATTTCAACGTACGTAAAACAGAAGAAATCGGTTATAATAAATGAGAACGAAATTTTTGTTTTCAGGGGGAGTTCGCCATGAAATGGAAATTGGCTGCGATGTTCCTTGGCGTTTCGCTCGCGCTTGCCGCATGCGGCGGTGGCGGGGACAATGCCGGGGAGAAAAACGACGGCAGCAACGGCGGAGGGGATACAGCAGCGGCTGCCGAGCAAATTTTTAAACAAAACTGTGCGTCCTGTCATGGACAAGACCTGTCGGGCGGGGTCGGCCCGAACTTGCAAAAGGTTGGAAGCAAGTATTCGAAAGATCAGATTAAAGACATTATCGCCAACGGCCGCGGCGCGATGCCGGCAGGAATCATTAAAGGGGAAGACGCCGACAAAGTGGCGGAATGGCTGGCTGCGAAAAAATAATGGACGGATGTTTCTGACTCTTTGAAAGGAAAAGATCGTTTCATTCAAGGAAGGTGCACCGCCTTGTTCGCTTAAGAACGGGGCGGTGTTTGCTTTTTTGAATCTTTTGTCCTAGTTTCTCCATTGTTCCCCATTTGAAATATAAATGTAAAATTCGACAATAGAAAATCGTGTTATAATAATCCTTGCGGAATTTTGCAAGATTCATTCGAAACAGCTCGAGAAATGGCAACAGGGAAGTCGAAAATAGGTGATGATGATGATTGAAATGCAAGATGTATACAAAACGTATCCAAACGGCGTTGTGGCGTTAAACGGCATCAACGTCCGCATCAAGCAAGGAGAATTCGTCTATGTCGTTGGACCCAGCGGAGCTGGGAAGTCGACGTTTATTAAAATGATGTACCGCGAGGAAAAGCCGACGAGCGGGACCATTATGGTCAACGGCGTCAACCTTGCCAAACTCAAAGACAGCAAAGTCCCTCTTTTGCGCCGCCATATCGGTGTTGTGTTCCAAGATTTCAAGCTGCTTCCGAAGCTCAACGTTTACGAAAACGTGGCCTTTGCCTTGGAAGTCATTGAAGAATCGCCGAAAGTGATCCGCAAAAAAGTGATGGAAGTACTCGACCTAGTCGGCCTCAAACATAAAATCCGCTCTTATCCGAACGAACTGTCCGGGGGCGAACAGCAGCGCGTCTCCATCGCCCGCTCAATCGTCAACTCCCCGAAGATCGTGATTGCCGACGAACCAACAGGAAACTTGGACCCGGAAACCTCATGGGGCATTGTGGAGCTGTTTGAAAAAATCAACGACCGGGGAACGACGATTGTGATGGCGACCCACAACAAAGAGATCGTCAACGCGACCCGGCGGCGCGTCATCGCCATCGAAAACGGGAAAATCGTCCGCGACGAGGCGAAGGGGGAATACGGCTATGACGCTTCATACGTTTAAGCGCCACGTCCGGGAAAGCATCAAAAGCCTTGGCCGCAACGGTTGGATGACGTTTGCGTCCGCGAGTGCCGTCACGGTGACGCTTTTGCTTGTCGGCGTCTTTTTTGTCGTCATGTTCAACATCAACCATTTTGCCCAAAAAGTCGAAAACGATGTCGAAATTCGCGTCCATATCGAGCTGACGGCCGACAGCCGGCAAAAAGACGCTTTGCGCCGGCAAATTGAAGCCATTCCAAACGTCAAGGAAGTGCGCTATTCATCGAAGGACGAAGAGCTGAAGCGGCTGATCAAAAGCATGGGGGATGAAGGCTCGTCGTTCCGCTTATTTGAACAGGACAATCCGTTGAGCGATGTATACGTCGTGAAAGCGGCCCATCCGCAAGATACGGTGAAAATCGCCAAACAAATCGAAACATTGCCGTTCGTCCATAAAGTCAATTATGGCCAAGGGACGGTCGAGAAGCTGTTTGACGCGCTGAAAGTGGCGCGCAACGTGGGGCTCGTGCTCATTCTCGGATTGTTGTTTACGGCGATGTTTCTCATTTCCAACACGATCAAAATTACGATTTTCGCCCGCCGCCGCGAAATCGAAATTATGCGGCTCGTGGGCGCGACGAACGGGTTTATCCGCTGGCCGTTCTTTTTGGAAGGGTTATGGCTTGGAATGCTTGGCGCTCTCTTCCCGATCGCGGCGCTTTCGATCGTGTACTACAACGTGTATCAAGTGTATGAACAGCGGGTTTCCTTGCCGTTTTTTGAACTTCTTCCGTTTTCGCCGTTTATGTGGCAGTTGAGCGCACTGCTCTTGGCGATCGGCGCCGGCATCGGCATTTGGGGAAGCGTCATGTCGGTGCGCAAGTTTTTAAAAGTGTAAACAAAAGTCATAGGGAGAGGGGAAAGCGATGAAAAAGAAAAACATGATGGCGCTCGCGGTCGCCGCGGCGCTCGGCCTTGGCGTTCTGCCGCCGGCGGCGGACGCCGTCAGCACTCGTGATATCGAACAAAAGCGAGGCGAGATCGACGCGCTTCGTTCAAAACGGTCAGAGGTGCAGGAAAAAATCAGCGAGGCGCAAAAAAACATCGAAGCCCTTCAGTCGCAGCAAAAACAAGTCGCCAACGATATTGAAAAGCTGAACATTGCCATTGAGGAAACGAGCGGCAAAATCCGCAACGTCAGCGCAGATATTGACCAAACGGAGCAAGCCATTGACCAATTGAAACAAGAAATTGCCGAAATTCAAGAACGGATTGAAAAGCGGAATGAAATTTTGAAGGAGCGGCTTCGTTCCTTGCAGGAAAGCGGCGGAGCGATCAGCTACTTGCAAGTATTGCTTGGCGCGCAAAGCTTCAGCGACTTCATTGACCGGATGAGCGCCGTGACGACGATCATGGAAGCGGACCAACAAATCATCCGCGAGCAGGAAGCTGATAAAACGTTAAAAGAGAAAAAGGAAGCCGAATTGACGGAGAAGCGGAACAAGCTGCAAGCGGATTTGCAAGAATTGAAGCAGCTGCAGGCCGAACTGGCCGGCCAGCTCGAACAAAAAAATCGCCTGATGGCCGATTTGAAGCAAAAAGAGGAAGAAGAGCATGATCATAAGATGGCGCTTGAAGAAGAAAAAGAACTGATCGCCAAGCAAGAAGCGGCGGTGAAAGAGCAGCTTGCCGAACTCGAACGGCAAAAACGGGCCGAAGAAGAAGCGAAACAGAGAGGACGTACATATGCCTCGCCAAACGGTGGAGGAGCGTCATCAGGAGAAACGCCATCCGGCGGCAGCACGCCGCCTGTATCGAGCGGGGCGTTTACCCGTCCAGCCAACGGACCGATCACCTCGGGCTTTGGCTACCGGTTTGGCGGCACGGACTTCCATCCGGGGGTCGACATCGGCAAGCGAGCTCCCGTTGTGCCGGTTGTCGCTGCAGCGGACGGCATTGTGTTCCGCTCCTACTATTCTAGCAGCTACGGCAACGTCATTTTCATCAGCCATGTGATGAATGGGCAAACCTATACGACCGTGTACGCTCATTTAGAAGCGCGTCTTGTTGGCGAAGGGCAGCACGTCCGTAAAGGACAAATTATTGGCTACATGGGCAATACAGGGAATTCGACCGGTCCGCATCTTCATTTTGAACTGCATCGCGGCGGCTGGAACGAGGCGAAAACGAATGCGGTCAATCCGCTTGACTATATTCCTTTCTAATTTCGAACGGTAGGTGGCATTGCGCAACTTGTCTGTCTTTTGGTGGGACAAGTTGCGTATTTTTTTGATTGATTTGACATCATCGGCAGGCAAATTCTATGCCCATTCCGCTTTGATTCTGTTTCAATCCGTTTTTGGCGGTGATGGATGCGGGAGACCCTCTCCAACTCGTTGGGAATGAAAAAAGATTGTGGCCATCGGTTGCCTGTGATACGATAAATGTAAACATTTATTTATTTTTGGTTTACAAATGGTGGTGAAAGGGGGAAAGATCCGATTTACGGGATGAGGAGATAAAGGCGCAAGGACCGAAGCTCGGGGAAAACCAACCAACGCTCTGGGCTGATTTTGTACATGACGGCGCAAAGCGTATGGGTCATGATCGAGAAAAAAGCGGCCGCTTAATCTAGCTTCACATCCACACGCTGTCCGTTAAGGAAGGCGTTTCCCATCTTCTCTTGCATGGTGCTTGTTGCTTATCGATGAAGCAACAGCTTGACGGGCCGTTTGGATCAATGGCTGTGTTGGCAGAAAGTTAGGGGGGATCCCATGAATATTGTCTGCATTCCGGGATGGGGAATGAAAGCGGATATTTTTGCGCCGTTGCTCGATTCGTTATCACTAAGGGGAAATGCGACAGTCGTCGAATGGAAGGAAATTAAAACGGTTCATTGCTTTCGAAAGCGAGCGGAACAGGTGCTTCATGAGCGTGCGACGGTCATCGGCTGGTCGCTCGGTTCGCTTGTGGCGCTAGAGTTGGCCCATGCTTATCCCGAGCGGGTCTCTCGTCTTATTTTGATCGGCGGCACGAGCCGTTTTATTGCCGATGACGGTTATGAAGCTGGATGGCATCCACGGATCGTCAAGCGGATGAAAACAAAGCTGCAAGTACGGCCGGCTGACACGATAGCTGCTTTCCTTGCTTCATTATGGTCCAAGAGCGAAAAGGGGGATATTTCTGAGTTCTTTTACCGCGATCGGGTTGAGGAACTGCTGATCGGGCTTGATTATTTGATTGAGGCCGATGCGCGCCCGTTTTTGGCGGACATCTCCGCTCCAATGCTGATCGTTCACGGTGAGCAAGATGCGATTTGTCCACCTGCTGCTGCGCGCTATATCGTTGAACGCGCTCCCAGCGCTATTCAAAGCCATGATGCGCGAATACGAACAGCGCTTTTTGGCGCACGGGGAGATCACAGCTACTTACCATTGCCTATTGATCCGTATGACCCGCTGTTAGACATTTGTTGATAAGGAGTGTTTTTTACCATGAAAACATATCGAATGACCGTCCAAGGCATGACATGCACCGGCTGTGAACAACATGTCGCCAGAGCGCTGGAGGCGATTGGGGCTAAGCTGATGGATGTCAGCTTCCGGCGCGGTGAAGTGGTATTCGCGCTGCCTGAGGGCACGGACGTTGACATGGCGAGACAAGCGGTCAAAAACGCCCATTACGAGCCGGGGGAAGCCGAGGAGATCACCGCATCAGCCAGATCTGTTATCGATGGCGAGGGAGAGTATGATTACATGATCATCGGTTCCGGCGGGGCGGCGTTTTCTTCGGCGATCGAAGCGGTGAAATACGGGGCGAAAGTGGCGATGGTCGAGCGCGGAACGGTCGGGGGGACGTGCGTCAATATCGGATGCGTGCCATCGAAGACGCTGCTTCGGGCCGGAGAAATCTATGCGTTGGCGCGAAATCATCCGTTTCTCGGCCTGCATACATCCGCTGGTCCGGTTGATTTGGCGCCGTTAGTGAAGCAAAAAAATGAACTGGTCGAGCAGCTTCGCCAAGCGAAATATGCAGACTTGATCGGAGAGTATGGGTTCGATTTCATCCAAGGGGAGGCTCGGTTTATCGATCGCCAAACGATTGAAGTGAACGGCCAAACGCTGTCGGCGAAACGGTTTTTGATCGCGACAGGCGCTTCCCCGGCCGTGCCGGATATTCCGGGACTTCATGATGTCGACTACTTGACCAGCACGACCTTGCTTGAACTGAAAAAAGTGCCGAAGCGGCTCGCCGTCATCGGCGCCGGCTACATCGGGATGGAGTTGGGACA
The DNA here is from genome assembly GCF_000691465.1 of Geobacillus sp. CAMR5420. Lineage (NCBI taxonomy): Bacteria > Bacillati > Bacillota > Bacilli > Caryophanales > Anoxybacillaceae > Geobacillus > Geobacillus sp. CAMR5420. The sequence goes on along the minus strand of NZ_JHUS01000064.1, from coordinate 88,317 downwards.
GCTGTTCCACCATCTCGGCTCGGAGGTGACGTTGATGCAGCGAAGCTCGCGCCTGCTGAAAGAGTATGACCCGGAAATTTCCGAAGCGGTGGCGCGGGCGCTCACGGAACAAGGCATCCGCGTCATCACCGGTGCTTCATTTGAACGGGTCGAACAAGATGGGAATACGAAAAAAGTGTATGTGAACGTGGACGGACGCACCCGGGTCATCGAAGCGGACGAATTGCTCGTGGCTGCCGGGAGAACGCCGAATACGGCGGCGTTGAACTTGCCGGCAGCCGGTGTGGAAGTCGGGGCGCGCGGGGAAATTTTGATCGACGAATACACACGGACGACGAACCCGTCGATTTATGCGGCAGGCGATGTCACGCTCGGCCCGCAGTTCGTCTATGTCGCGGCCTATCAGGGAGCCGTTGCCGCGGCTAATGCCGTCGGCGGGCTGAACAAGCGCTGGGATACGGCCGTCGTTCCGGCGGTGACGTTCACCCATCCGGCCATCGCCACCGTCGGTTTGACCGAACAGCGGGCGAAAGAAAACGGGTATGACGTGAAAACGTCCGTCCTGCCGCTTGAGGCGGTGCCGCGCGCCATCGTCAACCGGGAAACGACGGGGGTGTTTAAACTTGTCGCTGAGGCCCGTACGGGCAAGCTGCTAGGCGCCCACATCGTCGCGGACAATGCCGGCGAGGTCATTTACGCCGCAGCGTTGGCGATTCAATTCGAATTAACGATCGACGACCTTCGCCACACGCTTGTCCCGTATTTAACGATGGCGGAGGGGCTGAAGCTGGCGGCGCTTACGTTTGACCAAGATGTTTCGAAGTTATCGTGCTGCGCGGGATGAGGCCTTCGAATTGGGCCGCCGCTTCGCGGACCGTTATCAAGGGGGGGGGAACTCATTGCTGTTGCGGTTGCAACGAAGCTTAATGGGGAGCGGTCCGTTTGGCGGAACGCTTCCCTAAAAGGCTGGTGATTGAACAGAGCATGAAGCTTAACAGCAGCACTTCTCAAATTGAAAAACTTTGTAACATCGATTCCTCTTTTCGCACGATAACCAATCGATCAGGGGGAACAGTTGTTTTTCGCCGGCCCAACTTTCATATTGACTTGACCCTGTACTATAGTACAAGGTTTATGCTTTTGGGTGAGGTGGTTATGTGAGTCAAAAGACGAAGGGAAACTTACATGAAGTTGTTAGCCTAGCGGAAAGAACAGATGGTTTCAGAAAGGTGCATATCAACGGTTCACATGGAAGAGAGGAATAGCGAGGGTGATGATATGGGAACGTATCGCATCGGTAAACTAGCGGAAAAATGCCATGTCAATAAAGAAACGATCCGATACTACGAACGGAAAGGGCTTATTCCAGAAACGGAGCGGACAGAAGGCGGATATCGTCTGTATACGGAGGAAACGGTCAGGCGAATTCAGTTTATTAAGCGGTTGCAAGGGCTCGGATTCACCTTGGCGGAAATTGATAAACTGCTTGGCGTTGTCGATCGGGATCGCGATCGATGCAAAGACATGTACCGCTTTGTTACGCAAAAGATCGAGGAGATTCAAGCCAGCATTCGCGATTTGAGGCGGATCGAAGCGATGCTCCAGCAATTAAAGGAATGTTGCCCTCATGAAGACAATTTATATAACTGCCCGATTATTGATCTGCTGCTCGAAGAACGGCCGGACGAGGAAAGGAAATAAAAGAAAGTGGAGGCCGGAAGCCCCGACAAAAATACGGCTGCCCTCATTAGCCGGTTTCCCGGCCTTTCGGGCAGCTGCTTGTCTGCTCAGGACGCGATTATTCGCTGCTGTTGCCATCATCGCCGCCTACATTGCCGCCATCGTAGTCATCATCGTCTTGGTCGTGATTTTGATCATGACCTTGGTCATCGTCATCTTGATCATCGCCGGGTTGCCCAGCATTTTCTCCTTTGTCCTCGTCTTGCTTGACGGAAAGTTTCCGCGTCCGGCCGCTTCCATATTTCCACTCGAGTTCAAGGCGGAACGGGGTATCAATGGAAAAGAGAGTTTTGATTTTGGCGATGATTTCATCATTTGACAGCGACGGTGATGCTTGCAAGTCGTTAATGAGCGACTGGACGTCATTTGTTGTCACTTCACCCGTCTGGTCTTTAATGTGTAAATGGGAATGGCGGTCAGACCAATGATAGTCGATTTTAATCGTTCCAAAGTTGACAGGCAAAACGGTTTTTTATATAATAATCTCGAATTCGAGATTTTAGAACCAATCAAATTGATGTAGAACTTCATGCTGGCTAGCCCTCCAAGGAGGCCGGTGAAAAACGTCCATTTCCCCTAATATCGATGATTCTTGAGTGGAGGGAAGAGCAACATTTATATATAAGGCTCCTCCGTTTGAGAAGCGACATGATTGAACCGCATTTCCTGTTGAATCACCAGCATTCTAGATTTTTCATGATCCGCATCGTATATATCACATGACTATGATCGCTATGGCGATCGCCGTATCAAAGCGGCATGCTCTTGGTGCTCTATTTCGATAAATGAAGGAGAGGAACAAGATGATCCGCATCGACCGGGCGTCGTCCCGATATCATGCCGATTACGGCTGGCTGAAAACATACCATAGCTTCTCATTTGGCGAGTATTATGATCCGAACAACATCCAGTTTGGCCCGCTAAGGGTGTTAAACGACGATTTCGTTGCGCCGCTCTCCGGTTTTGGCGCTCACCCGCACCGGGAGATGGAAATTGTGTCGATCGTGCTTAAAGGCTATTTGCAACATGAAGACAGCACCGGACATAAGGCGGTGACAACGTTCGGCGGCGTGCAGCGGATGTCGGCCGGTACCGGCATCGTCCATTCGGAAGTGAACCCGTCGGCGACGGAAGAGGTGAACTTTTTGCAACTTTGGTTTTTGCCGGAACAATACGGATTGCCGCCGTCGTACGAGCGGACCGAGTTTCCGGTCGACAAGATGAAAAACGCCTTGCTGCCGATTGTCACGAAACACCCGTCTTCCCCGGGGATTGCTCACATTCATCAAGATTTGACGATTTATCTTTCCGATTTGGAAGCCGGGCATGAGGTGACGTTTACCCAGCCGGAAGGGCGGAACATCTTTGTCTTTGTCATTGAGGGGGATCTGACGTTAAACGGCGAGGCCCATCTCGAGCGGCGCGATGCGGCCCGCATCACGGAAACGCCGGTTCTTCGCCTCGCAACGAACGAAGGATCGCGGTTGATGCTCATCGACTTGCCAAAAGAGGGGTGAAAGCGTTTCGTTTTTGTGCGGATCGTCGGTTTGGCTGCCATTTAAGATCCGATCAAGAAGAGGCATCGTTCGCCGCCAAGGGCGGGGGTGCCTCTTTTTCCGTTCCGTATGAGTTGAGAAATCAACAAGGAGCGTGTAAACTAGTAAAGGATGGGCAACGCACTAGCATACTCGGTACAAGCCCAACATATGATGAAGATAAAGGCATGGCACGGCGTGAGGCGGTGCTTTTCCTTTTCGTGTTTTGCAAAAGCCGTCAGCGTTGAGGCGGAAGGGATGTTCATTTGCTTCACTGACGGAGGAGCGAGGAGAAAGCCCCCTTCCCGCACCGCAGCAAGCGGTGGGGAAGGTCAAGCATAGGGTGAGGAGGAAGCAACGTGAAAAAATCGACGACGGCCGCATTGATGGCCATATCGATGCTCATTGGGGCGGGAGGGACGTACGCTGGCCTTCAGTTGGCGGACCGCCCGATGGAAGGCTCGCTTTCGACGATTGTTTCGAATGAGCCGTCCAAGTCGACGAACGACAGCGAAGAGATGAAAAAAATCCGGCAAGCTTATGAGCTCATTAAGAATCGGTACGTGGAGAAAGTGGATGAAGAAAAACTGACGGAAGGCGCCATTCAAGGTATGATCAACACGCTCCATGACCCGTATTCCGTCTACATGGATGCGGAAACGACGGAGCAGTTCAACGAGTCGCTCGACTCGTCGTTTGAGGGGATCGGCGCCGAAGTGAGCATGATCGACGGCAAGGTGACGATCGTTGCTCCGATCAAAAACTCGCCGGCGGAAAAAGCGGGTCTGAAGCCGAACGATCAAATTTTGCGCGTCAACGGAGAAAGCCTGGAAGGGCTTGATTTATATGAAGCGGTATTGAAAATCCGCGGCAAGAAAGGAACAACGGTGGAGCTTGACATTTTGCGCCCCGGCGTCAAAAACGTGATGAAAGTCAAAGTCGTCCGCGACGAAATTCCGATTCAGACGGTGTATGACTCGATCAAAACATACAACGGCAAAAAGGCGGGCTATTTGCAAATTACGTCGTTTTCGGAAAACACAGCCGCCGATTTTAAAAAGAAATTGGCGAAGCTTGAGGCCGAACATATTGATGGCTTGATCATCGATGTGCGCGGCAATCCGGGCGGCTATTTGCAAAGCGTTGAGGAAATTTTGAAACAGCTCATCCCGAAAGGCAAACCATATGTGCAAATTGAAGAACGCGATGGCGATCGGCAAAAGTTTTATTCCGATTTAACGGCGAAAAAGCCATACCCGATCGTTGTGCTCATCGACAAAGGAAGCGCATCCGCGTCGGAAATTTTGGCGGGAGCGATGAAGGAAGCGGGCGGCTACAAGCTGGTCGGCGAGGCAACGTTCGGCAAAGGGACGGTGCAGCAGGCGATTCCGATGGGCGACGGCAGCAACATCAAATTGACGCTGTACAAATGGCTGACGCCGGACGGGCATTGGATCCATAAAAAAGGGATCAAGCCGGATGTCGCGGTGGCGCAGCCGGATTATTTCCACGTCGCTCCGCTTCATGTGGAAAAACCGCTTCGGTATGACATGAACGACGAGCAAATCGCCAATGCGCAAAAAATGCTCAAAGGGCTTGGGTTCGACCCGGGCCGCACGGACGGCTACTTCAGCAAAGAAACCGAACAAGCCGTTCAAGCGTTCCAAAAAGCGAATCAGCTGCCGGTTACGGGACGAATCGATGAGACGACGGCGGATGTGCTGCAAACGAAAATCATGGAAGCCGTCCGCGATCCGAAGCATGATGTGCAGCTGAAAAAAGCGCTTGGCGTGTTGTTTCCGTCGTAAGCGAGCCGAGGACGATTGATGCTATATACGGTAATAAGAAAGGGTGTCCCGATCCTTTTGGGACACCCTTTCTTTTTATCATCTCTATAGATGCAATTTAAAGCTTTAACATTTTTCGTTTTTACCAGTGATTGCATCCGACTGTCGAGTGACCGAACAACGCCGCTTCCAGACCCATGAATGGGTCTGTGAAGCGAGTCGTTGTTCGGTCTTCCATCACGCTTTAGCGTGACCGACGAAAATGGACAAACCACTTTTCCGTCAAGGATATGTTAAACTTCTTTGTTGCATCTATATCGAATCGAAGGAGGATGCTGCTGCCAGGCCGCAAGTGAAAGCAGGAGATGTTCAAGCGGATCCGATGGATCCGTCCGACCTTTTCGATTTTGGATCACCTATGCCTTCCTACAGGCGGGCTGGTGTTTTCTCCCTTTCTGATGGAAGCGGCAGCTGCACGGTTTTTTCGATCGCAAACCGCGGCCGCCGTTTCACCTCTTGATAAATTTTGCCGATGTATTCCCCGATGAGGCCGAGGCTCATGAGCACCAGCCCGCCGATGAACCAAACGGAAATCATGAGCGACGTCCAGCCCGATTCGGCGTGTCCAAGCCATTTGACGATCAGGGCGTACAGCCCGGCCGCACCGCTCGTGAGAAAGGCCAAAAACCCGATGAGCGTAATGGCGCGAATCGGTGCGACGCTCAAGGACGTGATGCCGTCAAAGGCGAAGGCGAGCATCTTTTTGAGCGGGTATTTCGACTGTCCAGCCCACCGCTCATGCCGGTCGTAAAAGACGCACGTCGAGCGGAAGCCGACGAGCGGAACCAACCCGCGCAAAAAGAGATTGACTTCCGTGTAACGGCTCAGTTCATCGAGCGCCCGCTTGCTCATCAGACGGAAATCGGCGTGGTTGTAAATCAGCTCGATTCCGATGGCCCTCATGAACCGATAAAAGGCTTGGGCGGTCGTACGCTTGAACCACGTGTCTGTCTTTCGGCTCCGCCGCACGCCATACACGATGTCATACCCTTCGCGGTATTTTTGCACAAATTCGCGGATCGCCTCCACATCGTCTTGCAAATCGGCGTCAATGGACACGGCACAATCGGCGTACGCGCGAACGGTTTCGAGCCCAGCGAGCAGCGCCCGCTGATGGCCGACGTTGCGAGCGAGTTTCACACCGGAGACAAACGGGTTGCGCTCGCTTTCTTCTTCAATGAGCGCCCATGTCCGGTCGCGGCTGCCGTCGTCGACAAAAACGATATGGCTGCCGATGGCGACCGCTCCTTCTTCGAGCAGCTGCTCAAGCAAAGCGGTCAGCCGCCGGGCCGTTTCCGGCAACACTTCTTCTTCGTTGTAGCATGGGACGACGATGGCTAACAATGGTTTGTCCACCATGTTTCTTGCCTCCCTTTCACTCCACTTCGTATACATAAATTTTCCAGACTGACTGTCGATCGGTGAACGCCCGCAAGAAGCGGAGATGGATGTCGCGGGCGTTCATGATCGGGACGGAGGAAAAAATGTACTTGCCGCCAAGCTGTTTGAACGCCTTTGTGTCGATCTCGAAATGACGAATCACTTTATGCGAGCGTTTCGTGAACATGTAATGTTTCCCGAGCTCTGCCGAAAACAAATAGACGCGGTTGCCCCAATGGTCGAAATAGTCTTTCAGCACTGGGCTTTTGTCCAATTCTTTGGCAATGATGCGGCGAAACTTCCGCTTATACGACAACGGGTAAAAATTGTTGTACGTATCGAGCGTATAAAACCCGTTGTATTGAGCGATGGCCGGGTGAAGCCCAACGCTGGCAACGCGGTAGGACGATACCGGCTTGCCGATGTATTGCTTGATTTTGGTAAATAAATGTTCGGAATAAAACTGCTCGAACGACGGCGTGCCAGCGAGGCGATAGCGGATTTCCTCGTTAAACCCGCCAAGCAAAAGCAGCTGCAGCGCCAAGGCGATCGGCACGAGGCGCCGCCATGCGGTCCGTTCCTTGGCTAAGATTTGCAAGGCCAAGGCAAAATCGACGTAAATGACCATCGGCCGCAAAAAATGGAAGCGGGCGAAATTGAACGTATTCAAAAGTGAAATCCGTTCTTTCAGCGGCTGCCACCCTTTGTAAAACCAAAACGCATACCAAGCCGATAAGGCGATGTTCAACCAAAACAGCAAAAGGAAGCGCCGCTCCAATGACCCGCGCTGACGGCGGCGCAAAACGAGAAAAAACGCCGCCCAAAGCACCGGCAAGATGATCGGCCCATGGACGGTCATCACATGCGTATGGCCGAGCACATAGTTTTTCAACGTTAAACGAAGGCAGTGGACGAAGCTGAGCCGCGAGGAGAGGAACTCGTTCCGGCTCGTCGGTTCGCCGCTGAAGACAAGCGAGTACACGAGGCGGTACTCGATGGCCAAAAACAAGCTTGTCATCAGGGCGATCGCGGCGAAAAACCGCTTGTTCCACTGCTTGCGGACAACGCCGTCAAACAGCCACACCGCCGCCATCGCGGCGAGGAAAAAGAAAAATCCGAGCACAAAGCTGGCGTAAAACGGAAGCAAGATGATCGCAAGCCATTCTTTCCATGTCGCTTCTCCGTTGCGGATCGACAGAAACGCCCAAAGCGCCAGCGGCATGCCGAGCGTGCTTAACATGCCGGACGGCCAAAACGGTGTCAGCGCAAAAGCAAGCGCCGCCCCGACGCGAATGAGCCATGATTCCGGTGAAGGCAAAAAGTGGCGCCTGAGCAGCCAATACATACCCAAAAAGGCGAATACCCTCGTGATCGTCTGGCTGAGCGCGTACGCCACCATGGAGGGAAACAAAGCGTGCAGCCACACGATGCCGCTGAATTCTGTGCCGAAGGCGTTGCGCGGCAACCCGTTGATCACTTGCGGGATGACGGCATCGATTGGGCCAAATAGTTGGCCGCTGCGAACGAGCACGCGATACCAGGCGATGTTCGAATCCATATTGTCGTGCACGCGAATATGGGCGTGTTCGCCTAACATGTACAGCGGAGAAAGGTAGAGAGCCAATACGATGAACGCGATGGCGACCGCTTTTCGTTCTCTTTGTTCCATCTCGCGCGCCCTCCTTTCCCATACGGGAAGATTGCACAACATGGTCCATTATAAACCGCTGCGATTAAAAAAGCATAAAAAAATTGTAAAGAAGTAGTGAAGGGGGAGAAAAAGGGGAAAGAAGCAACCAAAAAAACACCCTGCGTCAAGCAGGGAGGATGGAACCATTAGGCAAACAACCCCATCACCCGCCCAAGGCCGCGCCGTTTCTGCTTTGGTTCGTCCGATGTTTCATGGGAGGAAGGCGGCCGATTGTTCAGCTGCTGTTCAAGGCGGGCGACAAGCTGCTCCAACGCAGTGAGGCGGGCGACGATTTCTTCCATTTCTTGGCGGTGATGCAACAGTTGAATGGAGACGACGTCATCTGCTTTTTGCTCCAGTTGCCGTTCAAGCTGGTCCAAGCGCGAGGAGACGCGGGCGATTTCGGGTTCGATCGATTCATGTAAGGCGTCAATAGGAATGTTGTTCCGCAGCGGCGTCGGAGGGCGTTTCGGGGTCGGCGGCGCTTCCATGGCGGCGCCTTGTTCAAATTTGACCCGTTCGAGCAAGGCGACTGTTTTTTCATCAAACAAGTAGTGGCCGGCCTCGTTTCTCCGCAACGGAATGTTGTATTTGCGCACCCAGCGCTGGATCGTTTTCGGCGATACACCAAGGCGAATAGCGACGTCGGACGTTTTCAATTCCATCGTTTCACTCCTCCTTGTTTCGTCTTGTTTATCCTTTTTCCTCTGCATCTTTGAAAATCCTTCCCAGCCGACAAAACTAGTGTTGATTCGGCAAAGAAAGTGGAAAACAGCGAAGATTCGCCATTGGCGAAAAAAGATGGCTGTGGGCATGGGAATTGGCCATGCCATTTGGTAGAATAGAAGATAAAGAATGATGAACGACGCAAGGGGTGAAGCGGATGGCAACATGGTGGCTGGAATGGCTTGAGGGCGTCGCGTCGGTTTGGCGGCAGCCGCTTCTTTATTATGGCGCCGCGCTCGCTTTGGCCGTCGGTTGGCGGCGGGTGAAGCGGGAGCGCCGCGATTTTCATGTGCGCGTCTACAGCCTATGGCAAGAGTGGCGCGGGCTTTGGACGAAGGGATGGATGGCTGGAGCGATGTTGTCGGCGGCGGCCGTCGGCATCGGGATCGCGGTGCCGCAGGAAGCGGTTTGGACGGTGACGGTGCTGACGGTGCTCTTTAGTTTGACGATGGAAGCGCGGTTGCTGTCGCCTGCTTATACGGTTGGCGGCGCGCTTCTCGTGCTCGGTTTGGCGGAGCGAAGCAGCGCGTTGTCCCGATGGCTTCCCGATGGCATGGCGGCCGCGCCCGCTTTGGCGGTGTGGCTTGCGTTGCTTTTGCTTTCGGAAGGATGGCTCATCATTCGCACGCGAAACGAGGCGGCCTCGCCGCAGCTTGCGAAAAGCAAGCGAGGGATGACGGTCGGCCTGCAATGGACGCAGCGTCTTTGGTTTGTGCCGGTTGTGCTGCCCGTATCAGGCGGCGCGCTGCCTCCGGCTTCCTGGTGGCCGCTCGTTTCGACGGGAGACAGCTATTCATTTTGGCTCGTGCCGTTTCTTCTCGGCTTTTCCCAGCGCCGCCAGCACATGCTGCCGGCGGAAGCGGCGCGCGCGGAGGGGCGGCTTGTTGTTCGGCTGGCGTTCGTTGTCGCCCTGTTGGCCGCTTCGGGTATATGGTATCCACCGCTCACGGTGGCGGCGGGGGCTATGGCCATCATCGGCCGCGAATGGATTGCGTTTTCCGGGCATCGCGCCGACCGCCCCCGCCCGCCCCGCTTTGCCCGCCATCCGCACGGCTTGGTGATTGTCGGCGTGCTTCCCGGCTCGAAAGCGGAAAAAATGGGGCTTTCGATCGGAGAAGTCATCATCAAAACAAACGGCGCCCCGGTGCGGACCGAAACCGAGTTTTACGAGGCGCTCCAACGCAACCGCGCGTTCTGCAAGTTGGATGTCGTCGGACATAACGGCGAAGTCCGTTTCGTCCAAGGGGCGCTCTATGAGGATGAGCATCATGAACTCGGGCTGCTGTTCGTCCGTGATCGGAACGCATCAGCGTCTGAAGCTGTTTCGTAAAGGAGAATGGATCATGTGGTTTTTGGCGGCACTCATCATTCCGTGCTTATTGGTGCTGTTGTTTGCGCGGGTGACGTACAATCGGTACATTGCTGTGCTGTTGACGACGGCGCTGCTTGTCGCTTCCTACTTGAAAGGCTATACGGATGAGCTGCATGAAATCGTCGCTGACATTGCATCGACGATCGCCGGCTTTCTTTGGGCCGGCCGCATGCTCGACTATCTGAAGCAAAAATGAAGCGGCGTTGTCGGTTCAACCGTCTGTTTTTGGAAAAAGGCATCGTCGGCTGAACCTCGGATTGTCGAAACGGAACGGAGCGAAGACGCGGACCTTGGGCATGAATGGGTCCGCTTTTTCGCGTTTTTCGGTGCGAAGCGATGGAAAACGCTGAGTGGGTTGGTACGAATATGAGTTCGCATTTTTGATGCATGGATCATCACGATGTGATACAATGGGGAAAGATGGTACGAAGGAGGAGGCGAAACGGTGGAGGGCCGTTTTCAATTAGTGGCGCCATACGAACCGCAAGGCGATCAGCCGCAGGCGATCGCCAAGCTCGTTGACGGCCTGCGCCGCGGGGTGAAGCATCAAACGCTGCTTGGGGCGACGGGGACGGGCAAAACGTTTACGATCTCGAACGTGATCGCCCAAGTCAACAAACCGACGCTTGTCATCGCCCACAACAAAACGCTCGCTGGCCAATTGTACAGCGAGCTGAAAGAGTTTTTCCCGCACAACGCCGTCGAATATTTTGTCAGCTATTACGATTACTATCAGCCGGAAGCGTATGTGCCGCAGACGGATACGTACATTGAAAAAGACGCGAAAATCAACGATGAAATCGACAAATTGCGGCACTCGGCGACATCAGCCTTGTTTGAGCGCCGGGACGTGATTATCGTTGCGAGCGTGTCGTGCATTTACGGTTTAGGGTCGCCGGAAGAGTACCGCGAACTGGTCGTATCGCTGCGCGTTGGGATGGAGATCGAGCGCAACGCGTTGCTTCGGCGGCTTGTCGACATCCAATACGACCGCAATGACATCGATTTTCGCCGCGGCACGTTCCGCGTCCGCGGCGATGTTGTCGAAATTTTCCCCGCGTCGCGCGATGAACATTGCATCCGCGTCGAATTTTTCGGCGATGAAATCGAGCGCATCCGCGAGGTGGACGCCTTAACCGGCGAGGTGCTCGGCGAGCGCGAGCATGTCGCCATTTTCCCGGCGTCGCACTTCGTGACGCGCGAGGAGAAAATGCGGCTCGCCATTCAAAACATCGAACAAGAGCTTGAGGAGCGGCTTGCCGAACTGCGCGCGCAAGGAAAGCTCTTAGAGGCGCAGCGGCTTGAGCAGCGGACGCGCTATGACCTTGAAATGATGCGCGAGATGGGCTTTTGTTCCGGCATCGAAAACTACTCGCGCCATTTGGCGCTGCGGCCGCCAGGCTCGACGCCGTATACATTGCTTGACTATTTTCCGGACGATTTTTTGATCATCGTTGATGAGTCGCACGTCACCTTGCCGCAGCTGCGCGGCATGTACAACGGCGACCGGGCGCGCAAGCAAGTGCTTGTCGACCACGGCTTCCGTCTGCCGTCGGCGCTTGACAACCGGCCGCTCACGTTTGAAGAGTTCGAGCAAAAAATCAATCAAATTATTTACGTCTCAGCGACGCCGGGGCCGTATGAGCTTGAACACAGCCCGGGCGTTGTCGAACAAATCATCCGCCCGACCGGGCTTCTCGACCCAACGATCGACGTCCGCCCGACGAAAGGGCAAATCGACGATTTGATCGGCGAAATTCGCGAGCGCGTCGAGCGGAACGAGCGGACGTTGGTGACGACGCTGACGAAAAAGATGGCGGAAGATTTGACCGATTATTTGAAAGAAGCGGGGATCAAGGTGGCGTATTTGCATTCGGAAATTAAGACGCTCGAGCGCATTGAAATCATCCGCGATTTGCGGCTCGGCAAATACGATGTATTGGTCGGCATCAACTTGCTTCGCGAAGGGCTCGACATTCCGGAAGTGTCGCTTGTCGCCATTTTGGACGCCGACAAAGAAGGGTTTTTGCGCTCGGAGCGCTCGCTCATCCAGACGATCGGCCGGGCGGCGCGCAACGCGAACGGCCATGTGATCATGTACGCCGATACGATCACGAAATCGATGGAAATCGCCATTCAAGAGACGAAGCGGCGCCGCGCGATTCAAGAAGAGTACAACCGAAAGCACGGCATCGTGCCGCGCACGGTGAAAAAGGAGATTCGCGACGTCATCCGCGCGACGTATGCGGCGGAAGAGACGGAGATGTACGAGGCAAAGCCGGCGGCAGCGATGACGAAACAAGAGCGGGAAGAGCTGATTCGAACGCTCGAAGCGGAAATGAAAGAGGCGGCCAAAGCGCTCGACTTCGAGCGGGCCGCCCAGCTGCGCGATATCATTTTCGAATTGAAAGCGGAAGGGTGATGGCCGGATGAACGGAATGGATAAAATTGTCGTCAAAGGGGCGCGCGCCCACAACTTGAAAAACATTGACGTCGAAATCCCGCGCGGCAAGCTCGTCGTCTTGACCGGGCTGTCCGGGTCGGGGAAGTCGTCGCTGGCGTTTGATACGATTTACGCGGAAGGCCAGCGCCGCTACGTCGAATCGCTGTCGGCGTATGCCCGCCAGTTTTTAGGGCAGATGGAAAAACCGGACGTCGATGCGATTGAAGGGTTGTCGCCGGCCATTTCGATCGATCAAAAAACGACGAGCCGCAACCCGCGCTCAACCGTCGGCACGGTGACGGAAATTTACGATTATTTACGGCTGCTGTTCGCCCGCATCGGCCGCCCCATTTGCCCGACGCACGGCATTGAAATCCAATCGCAGACGATCGAGCAAATGGTCGACCGGCTGCTCGCTTACCCGGAGCGGACGAAAATGCAAATTTTGGCGCCGATCGTCTCGGGAAAAAAAGGGACGCACGCCAAGACATTGGAGGATATTCGCAAACAAGGGTATGTGCGCGTCCGCATTGACGGCGAGATGCGCGAGTTGACGGAGGACATTGAGCTGGAAAAAAACAAAAAACATTCGATTGATGTCGTCGTCGACCGCATCATCATCAAAGACGGCATCGCCGCCAGGCTTGCCGATTCGCTTGAGACGGCGCTGAAGCTCGCCGACGGCAAAGTGGTCGTTGACGTGATCGGCGAGGGGGAGCTCTTGTTCAGCGAAAAGCACGCTTGTCCGTACTGCGGCTTTTCGATCGGGGAGCTTGAACCGCGTCTGTTTTCGTTCAACAGTCCATTCGGCGCCTGCCCGGACTGCGACGGGCTCGGGGCGAAGCTCGAAGTGGATCTCGATTTGGTCATCCCGAACGATGAGCTGACGTTAAAAGAACACGCCATCGCTCCGTGGGAGCCGCAAAGCTCGCAATATTACCCGCAGCTGCTCGAAGCCGTGTGCCGCCATTACGGCATCCCGATGGACGTGCCGGTCAGAGATTTGCCGAAAGAGCAGCTCGATAAAATTTTGTACGGCAGCGGCGGAGAGCCGATTTATTTCCGCTATACGAATGATTTCGGACAAGTGCGCGAACAATACATCGCATTTGAAGGCGTCATTCCGAACGTCGAACGCCGCTATCGCGAGACGAGCTCGGACTACATCCGCGAGCAGATGGAAAAGTATATGGCGGAACAACCATGTCCGACATGCCAAGGCTACCGGCTGAAAAAAGAAAGCCTGGCCGTCCTTGTCGGCGGCAAGCATATCGGCGAGGTCACCGCCATGTCGGTGACCGAGGCGCTCGCCTTTTTTGACGGGCTCGAGCTGACCGAAAAAGAAGCGCAAATCGCCCGCCTCATTTTGCGTGAAATTCGCGACCGGCTCGGCTTTTTGCAAAACGTCGGCCTCGACTATTTGACGCTCAGCCGCTCGGCAGGAACGCTCTCCGGCGGCGAGGCGCAGCGCATCCGCTTGGCGACGCAGATCGGCTCGCGGCTGACGGGGGTGCTGTACGTGCTCGACGAGCCGTCGATCGGGCTTCATCAGCGCGACAACGACCGGCTGATCGCGACGTTGAAAAGCATGCGCGACCTCGGCAATACGCTCATTGTGGTGGAGCACGACGAGGATACCATGCTGGCCGCGGACTATTTGATTGACATTGGTCCGGGGGCGGGCATCCACGGCGGCGAGGTCGTCGCCGCCGGCACGCCGGAAGAAGTGATGAACGACCCGAACTCGCTCACCGGCCAGTATTTATCGGGGAAAAAATTCATCCCGATTCCGACCGAGCGTCGCCGTCCGGACGGACGTTGGCTTGAGGTCGTCGGCGCGCGCGAGCATAACTTGAAAAACGTATCGGTGAAAATCCCGCTCGGCACGTTTGTCGCTGTCACCGGGGTGTCGGGCTCGGGCAAAAGCACGCTCGTGAACGAAGTGTTGTATAAGGCGCTGGCGCAAAAGCTGCACCGGGCGAAGGCGAAACCGGGCGAACATCGCGGCATCCGCGGGCTGGAGCATCTCGATAAAGTCATTGACATCGACCAGTCGCCGATCGGCCGCACGCCACGCTCGAACCCGGCGACGTACACCGGGGTGTTTGACGACATCCGCGACGTGTTTGCCTCGACGAACGAAGCGAAAGTGCGCGGCTACAAAAAAGGGCGGTTCAGCTTCAATGTCAAAGGCGGGCGCTGCGAGGCGTGCCATGGCGATGGCATCATCAAAATTGAGATGCACTTTTTGCCGGACGTGTACGTCCCGTGCGAAGTGTGCCACGGCAAACGGTACAACCGCGAGACGCTCGAGGTGACGTATAAAGGAAAAAACATCGCCGAGGTGCTCGACATGACGGTCGAAGATGCGCTCGACTTTTTCGCCTCGATCCCGAAAATCAAACGCAAGCTCGAGACGCTCTATGACGTCGGGCTCGGTTATATGAAGCTCGGCCAGCCGGCGACGACGCTCTCGGGCGGCGAGGCGCAGCGCGTCAAGCTCGCCGCTGAGCTTCACCGCCGCTCCAACGGCCGGACGCTCTACATTTTGGACGAGCCGACGACCGGGCTTCATGTCGATGACATCGCCCGGCTGCTTGATGTGCTCCACCGGCTCGTCGACAACGGCGATACCGTGCTTGTCATTGAACATAACTTGGACGTCATCAAAACCGCGGACTATATCATTGACTTAGGTCCGGAAGGCGGCGACCGAGGCGGACAAATCGTCGCTGTCGGCACGCCGGAAGAGGTGGCCGAGGTGGAGGAGTCGCACACCGGCCGCTACTTAAAACCGATTCTCGAGCGCGACCGGGCGCGCATGCAGGCGCAATATGAAGCGGTGAAGGCGTAAAGGCCTTTGCGGCTTTGTCCGCCGCTTGGGGCACCGGCGTCCGCCGCCTTTTTTTGCCGTCGGCAGGAAACTTTTCCTAGCGGCCGTCGTATATACAGGTAAAGGAAACTTGGAAAGGGGATTGCCGATTGTCGACGAACAAAGTGTTGTCCGCGCTTTGTTATTTCAGCGTCTTTTTTGCGCCGTTCATTTTGCCGATTGTCGTCTATTTTGTTGTCGAAGATCTTGAAGTCAAACGCCATGCGAAGCGGTCGCTCGTGTCGCATTTGATTCCGGCCGTTACGATCCTCTTGTTCATTGCGTTGGCCGCGTCGCCGGTGCTGTTCGGCCATTGGGGCGAGGAATCGCTTCTTTTTGGCGGCGGGCTCGTCTGGCTTGGGTTCCTCGTTGCTGGGGCGGTAAATCTCGTTGTCATCGTTTGGAATGTCATAAAAGGGATTCAAGTGTTAAAATAAGAGAAAGCGCCCGTTTGCCGGCGAATGCCGTGGCCCCGTTTCTTTGGGACTGTAACAAGGTGTGGCCGGCGGGCGCGAGACTCGAATAAAGATGGTGATGGGATGCTCAATTGGCTGATCGGTGTGTTTATCAATACGGTGCTGCTGATGGCGATTGACGGCTATTTTGACGATATTCACTTCAGCGGCATCGGCGCGGCGTTTTTGGCGAGCGTGATTTTGGCGGTGCTCAACGCCGTCGTTCGCCCTGTGCTCATCTTGTTGACGCTGCCGGTGACAGTGTTGACGCTCGGTTTGTTTTTGTTTGTCATTAACGCCATCACGCTCATGATGACTGCAGGGCTGATGGGCGATGCGTTTCAAATCGGCGGCTTTGGCACGGCGCTGCTCGCATCGATCGTCTTGTCGTTTTTCCACCTGCTCGTGCAAAAAGCGATTATCGAGCCGCTGCGCAACCGGTCGTAACGGGGGCGTGATCCATTGGAAGGCCGGTGGCGCCATGGTTTTCCGTGATCGTGTGAAAAGATGGCAAATGCGGCAAGGGGTTGCAATGGGAGAAACGATGCGGTGAAGATCGTTTCGGTTTGATGTGTTTGGCTTGATCGGGACGGGGGGAGCCGTCCCTGTTTTGTTTTCCCCGATGTTTTCCATTCAATGGCGGAACGAAACGTGTTACAATGGAAAAAGATGAAGAAAGGGGAGAAAGGCGACGTATGCCAAAAGTGCGGACGAAAGACATCATTGAACAGTTCCAGCTCGAGCTCGTCAGCGGCGCGGAGGGCATTTACCGCCCGATTACGACAAGCGATTTGTCGCGGCCGGGGATTGAAATGGCCGGCTATTTCGCCTATTACCCGGCGGAGCGTCTGCAGCTGCTCGGACGGACGGAGCTGTCGTTTTATGAAACGTTGACGCCGGAAGAAAAAAAGTCGCGGATGGAACGG
Organism: Geobacillus sp. CAMR5420; assembly: GCF_000691465.1. NCBI lineage: Bacteria > Bacillati > Bacillota > Bacilli > Caryophanales > Anoxybacillaceae > Geobacillus > Geobacillus sp. CAMR5420. The sequence continues at coordinate 71,331 of NZ_JHUS01000064.1, read as the reverse complement.
CTTTGCACCGACATTACGCCAGGGATCATCGTCTCGCGTGGATTGGAAGTGCCGCCGGAGCTGATCGAAGCGTCTGAGCGCCAGTCGGTGCCGGTCATGCGCTCGACGATGAAAACGACCCGCCTGTCAAGCCGATTGACAAACTATTTGGAAAGCAAGCTCGCCCCCACCACCGCGGTGCACGGGGTGCTTGTCGATGTGTACGGCGTCGGGGTGTTGATCACGGGCAAAAGCGGCGTCGGCAAAAGCGAAACGGCGCTGGAGCTCGTCAAACGCGGCCATCGGTTGGTCGCCGACGACTGTGTGGAAATCCGCCAAGAAGATGAAGATACGCTCGTCGGCAGCGCGCCGGAGCTGATCGAGCATCTGCTTGAAATTCGCGGCCTCGGCATTATTAATATGATGACGCTGTTCGGCGCAGGGGCGGTGCGGACGCATAAGCGCATTTCGCTCGTCGTCGACTTGGAGCTTTGGGATCCGGAGAAGCAGTACGATCGGCTCGGGTTGGAAGAAGAGAAAGTGAAAATTTTGGATACCGAATTGCCGAAATTAACGATTCCGGTCCGCCCAGGGCGCAACTTGGCGGTCATCGTCGAAGTGGCGGCGATGAACTTCCGGCTGAAGCGGCTCGGGGTCAACGCGGCTGAGGAGTTTTCGGCGCGATTGAGCGACGCCATCGAAGACGGCGCGCACGATTACGACTGATGTTTCTTGCGTCAAAGGAATGGATCTCGTTTGGGCATGGAGCATAGGAGGTGGAAACGATGGAATCGACGATTCAGCCGCTCGACCGCGTGTTTTTGCACCTTGGCCCCATTACGATTTATTGGTATGGGGTCATTATCGGCACCGGTGTGTTGATTGGGCTATGGCTCGCGACGCGCGAAGCAGTGCGGCGCGGCTTGCCGAAAGAGACGTTTGTCGATTTGGTGTTATTTGCCGTGCCGATCGCCATTGTCTGCGCGCGGGCGTACTACGTGCTGTTTGAATGGCACTATTATTCAAAGCATTTGTCCGAGATTCCAAAAGTTTGGCAAGGCGGCCTCGCCATTCACGGCGGTTTGATCGGGGCGGTGGCGACGGGCGCGGTGTTCGCCCGCGCGCGCGGGCTGTCGTTTTGGAAGCTCGCCGATATTGCCGCACCAAGCATCATTTTAGGCCAGGCGATCGGGCGCTGGGGCAATTTTATGAACCAAGAGGCGCACGGCGGCCCTGTGTCGCGCCAGTTTCTTGAAAATTTGCATTTGCCGGATTGGATCATCAATCAAATGTACATTGACGGCCGTTATTGGCATCCGACTTTTTTATATGAGTCCCTTTGGAACCTCGTCGGCTTTTTCTTGCTTCTTTGGCTGCGGCGCGTCAATTTGCGGCGCGGCGAGCTGTTTTTGTCCTATTTGATTTGGTATTCGGTTGGCCGTTTCTGGATTGAAGGGATGCGCACCGACAGCTTGATGCTGGCCGGCAGTCTGCGCGCGGCCCAAGTCGTATCCGTGACGCTGATCGTGTTGTCGATCGCGCTGTGGATCGTGCGCCGGGCGAAAGGATGGGCAAAAGCAAGGTATCAAGACGAATAGCCGTCCTTATCCGTTGACGGATGACTAGGGAAAAAGAGAGGCGGCGTGTGGTGAAAAGGTCACACGGCGGCATGAAGACAAGCGAAGGAGAGAGGAGATATGGTAGGAACATTGCAGCGCGGCGTCATCGCCGGACTGAAGACGTCATGGGCGCTCGGCAAAATCATTTTTCCAGTGACGCTCATTTTAGCGCTGTTGCAGCCGACCCCTTTATTTTCATGGTTGATCGACCTTGTCACTCCCCTGATGAAGTGGTTCGGCTTATCCGGCGACGCGGCCGTGCCGCTGGTGCTCGGCAATTTGCTCGGGCTGTACGCCGCGATCGGGGCGATGCTGACGATCGAGTTTACAGTGAAAGAAGTGCTCATTCTCGCTGTCATGCTTTCCTTTTCTCACAACTTGATCGTCGAGTCTTCCGTCGCTTCGCGGACGGGTATGAGCGTTTGGCTCATGCTCGCCGTGCGCATTGGCTTGGCCGTTGTCTCCGGTTTGTTGATCGCCCATCTATGGGATGGGGGGCAGGAACTCGCTCAATATGGGTTTGTCTCGCCTGAAGCCGCCTCGCCGTCCGGCTGGGGAGAGATCATCTTGGCGGCGCTGAAAAAAGCGGCGACCGGCATCGTCCAGCTGGTTGCGATTGTCATTCCATTGATGACGATCATTCAAGTGTTGAAAGAACGCCACTGGATTGAGACGTTTTCGCGCTGGATGGCGCCAGCGACCAAGATGCTCGGCATGAGCGCGAACACATCGCTCACCCTTGCCGCCGGTTTTGTGTTCGGCCTCGCTTATGGGGCGGGGGTGATGATTCAGGCGGCGAAAGAAGACGGCGTCTCGAAGCGCGATTTGACGTTGGCGTTTATTTTTCTCGTTTCTTGCCATGCGGTTGTCGAAGACACGCTCATTTTCGTTCCGCTCGGCATCCCGGTCTGGCCGTTGTTGGTCATTCGCCTCGTTACGGCTGTGCTGTTGACGATGGCGGTGGCGTTCCTTTGGCGCCGTTTTGAACACCCGATGAGAAAGGAAGCCGCATCATGACGATTCGCACGATTTTATTTGACCTTGACGGAACGTTGATTGATACGAATGAGCTGATCATCCAGTCGTTTTTGCATACGCTGGAGAAGTATTATCCGGGCCGCTACGGGCGTGAGGACGTCTTGCCGTTCATCGGCCCGTCGCTGTATGAGACGTTCAGCTCGCTCGATCCGGAACGGGCCGAGGAGATGGTGAAGACGTATCGCACCTTCAACCATGCCCGCCATGACGAACTGATCCGCGAGTTTGACACCGTGTATGAGACGATCGAAACGCTGCACCGCCATGGCTTCCGCCTCGGCGTCGTGACGACGAAAATGCACGACACCGCCCTGATGGGGTTAAGAAAAACGCGGTTGGAACCGTTTTTCTCGTGCGTCATCGGCCTTGATGACGTCAGCCGCCCCAAACCGGATCCCGAACCGATTCATAAGGCGCTTGAGGCGCTTCAGTCGAAATCGGACGAAGCGCTGATGGTCGGCGACAACTACCACGACATTTTGGCCGGCAAAAACGCCGGCGTCAAAACGGCCGGCGTCGCTTGGGCGATTAAAGGCCGCGGCTATTTGGAACAATATGAACCGGACTATATGCTGGAAAAAATGAGCGATTTGCTGGCCATTGTCGGCATCAACGAACGGAAGGAGGAAACGTCCTCCCAGTGAGACGAACGACAAAATACCCTGTCCACGGGGCGAACTCGCTCTGGCAATTGTACCGCACCGTATCGTTTTGGAAAGTGCTGAAAAACGTCATCATCATTCAAATCGGGCGCTACACGCCGTTTTTGCCGCTGAAAAACTGGCTGTACCGCACGTTTCTCGGCATGAAAATCGGCGAACAAACGGCGCTCGCCTTTATGGTCATGCCAGATATTCTCTTCCCTGAAAAAATCCGCATCGGCCGCAACTGCGTCATCGGCTACAACACGACGATTCTCGCTCACGAATATTTGGTTGACGAATACCGCCTCGGCGATGTGGTGATCGGCGATGAGGTGATGATCGGCGCGAACTCGACCATTTTGCCTGGTGTGGTGATCGGCGACCGCGCCGTGGTCGCCGCCGGCACCGTCGTCCATCAAGACGTCCCGCCCGGGGCGATGGCCGCGGGTTGCCCGATGCGCATCGTCCGCCGGAATGAACCGCCTTCCAATTGAATGGGGGCGAGGTTTTGTTTGGAAAAATGAAGATTTCCAGAAAAAGTGATAAAAAGATTGGAACACAAAAAACATTTATAATGCGACTGATGAAGATCGTCTGACGGGCGTAGGTTTTCTATATAGGTGCAATTTGAATCTTTAACATTTGTAGTTTTTACAGAGCGATTGGATCGACTGTCGGGCGAGCGAACAATGCCGCTTCCGGAACCATGTATGGGGCTGCGAAGCGGGTGATTGTTCGGTCACCGCCAGTCGAAAAGTGGATAAGCGACTTTTCCGTCAATGATATGTTAAACTTTTTCGTTGCATGTATATAAATAAGTACTCTACTTTTTTAGGTATTTATTCCATTATTGTGGATAATCGCCTATGCGACATGGAACGAAATGGACAAGCGCTTCCTTTTTTGAAGCGATCTTGTCCGTTTTGTTATTTATAAAGCATTCCCCCCTTGACGCTGTGGCCGCAAAGGAGTAAACTACTAATAACTTCACTTCTCTACCATATTAGCAAACTAAAGCATCTCGATAAAGGGCGTGGGGACATGGCAAAAAAGCTGTTCATGTTTGAAAAACCGTTAGGCATGCGCGATACGCTGCCGTTTTTATATGAGTTGAAAAAACAAGTGCGTTCGGTGATGGCGGAAGAAATTGAGCGCTGGGGGTACGAGTTTATCGAAACGCCGACGCTTGAGTATTATGAAACGGTCGGGGCGGCGTCGGCGATTGCCGATCATCGGCTGTTTAAGCTCCTCGATCAGCAAGGGCATACGCTCGTATTGCGGCCCGATATGACGGCGCCGATCGCCCGGGTGGCGGCGTCGCGGTTGTATGACGACGGCAATCCGCTCCGGCTGGCGTACAACGCCAATGTGTTCCGCGCCCAGCAGCGCGAAGGCGGGCGGCCGGCGGAGTTTGAACAGATCGGTGTGGAGTTGATCGGCGACGGCACGGTGACGGCCGACGCCGAGGTGATCAGTTTAATGGTCGCCCTGCTGAAGCGGACGGGACTCGGGCGGTTTTCGGTGGCGGTCGGCCATATCGGTTATGTCAATGCTCTGTTTTTGGAGATTTTAGGGAATGAGGAGCGGGCGAGTGTATTGCGCCGTTTTTTATATGAGAAAAATTACGTCGGCTACCGTGAACATGTGAAGTCGTGGCCGCTTTCGTCGATCGATCAAAAGCGGCTGTTGGATCTTCTTTCCTTGCGCGGTGGAACGGACGTGATTGAACAGGCGAAAACGCTCGTCACAAGCGAGAAGGGGCGGCGGGCGGCCGATGAGCTGGCGGTGCTCATGGCGGTGCTTCGGACGTACGGAGTGGCCGAGGCGGTGAAGCTCGATATGGCGCTTGTCAGCCATATGAGCTATTACACTGGCATTTTGTTTGAAGTGTACGCCGAGCAAGTGGGATTCCCGATCGGCAACGGCGGGCGGTATGATGATTTATTGGCGAAGTTCTCGCGCCCGGCGCCGGCGACGGGGTTTGGGTTGCGCGTCGATCGGTTGATTGAGGCGATTGGGGAAACGGATGTGCGCGATGACATCGAGTGCATCGTGTTCAGCCAAGAGCGGCTGGCGGAAGCGGTGGAATTGGCCGAAGCGAAACGGGCGGAAGGCAAGCGCGTCGTCTTGCAGCACATTGCCGGCATTCGTGATATTGACGCCTACAGCCAGCGCTACCGGTCGATCGTGTATTTGCTTGGCCGCAGCGGGCGCGATGGGCAGTGAACATAACAGAGAAGGCGCCGCCGGTTGGTCATCGACGCTGTTGAAAACGGCAGCGATTGGCGGGACAGAGCGGATGCGAAGAACGGACGGGAAAGGCTGCCCATGGCGGTGGAGAGCATGCGGTGTACTCAAGGCCCAGCGCCGCATTTGACATGATGAGGAGCAAGGAGGAAGAATGATGCTGACGATTGCCATGCCAAAAGGGCGCATTTTTGAAGAGGCGGTCGAGTTGCTGCGGCGGGCGGATTATGCGCTGCCGCCGGAATTTACCGAGTCGCGCAAGCTCGTCATTGATGTGCCAGAGGAAAACATGCGCTTTATTTTGGCGAAACCGATGGATGTCGTCACCTATGTCGAGCATGGGGTCGCGGATTTGGGCATTGCCGGCAAGGACGTGCTGATGGAAGAAGAACGGGATGTGTACGAACTGCTCGATTTGCACATCAGCCGCTGCCATTTGGCGGTCGCCGGGCTGCCCGGCGCCAAGATGAACGAAATCGCACCAAGGGTGGCGACGAAATACCCGAACATCGCGTCAACGTATTTTCGCGAGCAAGGCGAGCAAGTCGAAATCATCCGCCTGAACGGATCCATTGAACTCGCCCCGCTGATCGGCCTTGCCGACCGGATCGTGGACATCGTTTCCACGGGGCGGACGCTCAGAGAAAACGGGCTTGTCGAACTTGAACGGATCGCCGAGGTGACGTCGCGCCTGATTGTCAACCCGGCGAGCTACCGGCTAAACGGCGGGGACATTGAACGGTTGGTCGACCGATTGGCGGCGGTCATTCCCCAGCCGTAGGAAAAAAGGTGTGACAGAGCGGAAATGGGCGGTTTCCGAAGAATGGGTTGGTGGAGATTCGGGAATGGCGGAGCGGCGTTGACAACGCCGTTGGAAAATAGCATATAGATGCAACGAAGAACTTTAACATATCCTTGACGGAAAAGCGGTTTGTCCATTTTCGACTGACGGAGGATCGAACAACCGCCTGCTTCACAGACCCATATATGGGTCTTTAAGCGGCGTTGTTCGGTCGCCCGACAGTCGATCAAATACTCGGTAAAAGCTGCAAATGGTAAAGCTTCAAATTGCATCGATACAGATTGCCAATGGACGAAAACCGATGGACGTCACAGAAAGGGGAGCGAACGATGAAAATCGAACGGATCCGAGGCGGCGTCTCGCTGCGGCGCACGATTGAAAGCGGAACGGAGGAGCAGCGGCGCGCGGTGCTTGATATCATCGCCAATGTGCGCGACCGCGGCGATGCGGCGCTGAAAGAATATACGGAACGGTTTGACGGCGTCAAGCTGGATTCGCTCAAGGTGACGGAAGAGGAAATGAAGCGCGCGCATGCGGCGATGGACGCGGAGATGCTGGAGATCATTCGCCAAGCGGCGGCCAACATTCGCGACTACCACAAACGGCAAAAGCGCGAATCATGGTGGATGACGAAAGAAGACGGCACGATTCTCGGACAAAAGGTGACGCCGCTCGATGCGGTCGGGTTGTACGTGCCAGGCGGGACGGCCGCTTATCCGTCGTCTGTGCTGATGAACGTTATTCCCGCACAAGTGGCGGGGGTGAAACGGATTGTCATCACCTCGCCGCCAAACAAAGACGGCACGCTCCCGGCTGGGGTGCTGGCCGCCGCCTATGAACTCGGCGTGACGGAAATTTACAAAGTCGGCGGCGCGCAGGCGATCGCCGCGCTTGCTTATGGGACGGAAACGATCCGGCCGGTTGACAAAATTTTCGGGCCGGGCAATATTTATGTGGCATTGGCGAAGCGGGAAGTGTTCGGGCATGTGGCGATCGACATGATCGCGGGGCCGAGCGAAATTGTCGTGCTGGCGGATGAAACGGCCCGACCGGATGAGATTGCGGCGGATTTGTTGTCGCAAGCCGAGCATGACGTGCGGGCGTCGGCCATTTTGGTGACGCCGTCGATGAAATTGGCGCTGGCGGTGGCGAGCGAAGTCGAACGGCAGCTGGAAACGCTGCCGCGCCGCGACATTGCCCAAGCGGCGCTCGAGAACTACGGCGCCATTTACGTCACCGAGACGCTTGAGGAAGCGGTGGATGTCGTGAACGAACTGGCGCCGGAGCATTTGGAAGTGATGACGGCAGAACCGCTCTCGCTTTTCGGCCGGCTCCGCCATGCGGGAGCGATGTTTTTCGGCCGCTTCAGCTCCGAGCCGGTCGGCGACTATTTCGCCGGGCCGAACCACGTGCTGCCAACCAACGGCACGGCCAGATTCTCAAGCGGCTTGAGCGTTGACGAGTTTGTGAAAAAATCAAGCGTGATTGTTTACAGTGAAACCGCATTGAAACAACATGGCGACAAAATCGCCGCCTTTGCCCGCCTCGAGGGGCTGGAGGCGCACGCGCGCGCCATTGAGGTGCGGCTCGAGAAAGGGGAATGAATGATGGCAAGGGAAGCGATGATCGCAAGAACGACGAACGAGACGAGCATTCAGTTATCGCTTTCGTTGGATGGCGAAGGGAAGGCGGAACTGGAAACGGGCGTGCCGTTTTTAACCCATATGCTCGATTTGTTCGCCAAGCACGGCCAGTTCGATTTGCACATTGAGGCCAAAGGCGACACGCATATTGACGACCACCATACGACGGAAGACATCGGCATTTGCCTCGGGCAGGCGATCAAGGAAGCGCTTGGCGACAAAAAAGGAATCAAGCGGTACGGCAACGCGTTTGTGCCGATGGATGACGCCTTGGCGCAAGTTGTGATCGACTTGAGCAATCGCCCGCATTTTGAGTTTCGCGGCGAGTTTCCGGCAGCGAAAGTCGGCGCGTTTGATGTCGAACTCGTGCATGAGTTTTTATGGAAACTGGCGCTTGAAGCGCGGATGAACTTGCATGTCATCGTCCATTACGGGCGCAATACGCACCATATGGTCGAAGCGGTGTTTAAGGCGCTCGGGCGGGCGCTCGATGAAGCAACGATGATCGACCCGCGCGTCAAAGGCGTTCCGTCGACAAAAGGGATGCTGTAGCCGATGGAGTGGGGCGCCCCCCGTGGGGAAAGAGTTCCGCAGGCGCAGGAAAGGCGGTCGGATCGAGGCAGCGCTTCCTGCGGGAAAAGCTCCATGGATGCAGGAAAGGCGACCGGATGCCAAGGAGAGTCTGCACATGGAAGGAGCGCCGTAAAAAAGCATGCCGCCATACCGTTGTTCATTGAACAAGGGGATGGGCATGGATCAGGGAAGAAAGGAATGGGATGACGATGATCGGGATCATCGACTATGGCATGGGCAACTTATACAGCGTCAGCAAAGCGCTCGAGCGGCTCGGCTGTCCGTATGTCCTAAGCGGCGACAAAGAGGAGCTCGAGCAGGCGCGCGGGCTGATTTTGCCCGGTGTCGGCTCGTTTCGCGATGCGATGCACATTTTAAATGAGACAGGCCTAGCTGCTTTCATCCGTTCGGCGGTTGAAAACGGCACGCCGCTGCTCGGCATTTGTTTAGGGATGCAGCTGTTGTTTGACGAAAGCGAAGAAAACGGGCCGACAAAAGGGCTTGGCTTGCTTCGCGGCCGCGTCGTCCGCTTTCCGGGCGTCACGAAAACCGGCGAGCCATACAAAGTGCCGCACATGGGCTGGAACCGGCTCCGCTTTCATCGTCCGTCGCCGCTCCTTCGTGGCGTCGAGGAAGGGCATGTCTATTTTGTCCATTCGTATTATGTCATTCCAGGGGATGAGGACGTCGTGCTCGCGAGCAGTGAATATGACGTTGATGTTCCGGCGGTCGTCGGGCGCGGCTGTGTGTTTGGCACACAGTTTCATCCGGAAAAAAGCGGTGCGGTCGGCATGAGCATCTTGAACAATTATGTCGGCATCGCCACGGGAAGGGGGAACGGCTGATGGCGGCGTTTACGATTTATCCGGCGATCGATATGCGCGGCGGCAAGTGCGTCCGCCTGCTGCAAGGCGATTACAACAAAGAAACGGTGTACGGCGATTCGCCGGTCGCGATGGCCGAGCAATTCGCCGCTCAAGGGGCGGAGTGGATTCATATGGTCGATTTGGACGGAGCGAAAGAAGGGCGCCGCGTCAACGACCGGTTTGTCATTGAAGCGGCCCGTCGTCTTTCCGTCCATGTGCAAGTGGGCGGCGGCATCCGGACGGAAGAGGATATCGTGCATTATTTAGAAAATGGGGTCGCCCGCGTCATTTTAGGAAGTGCGGCCATTTCCGACCCGCCGTTTGTGAAAAAGATGCTCCAAAAATACGGCCGCCGCATCGTGATTGGCATTGACGCCCGCGACGGCTTCGTGGCGACGGAAGGGTGGCTTGCGACGTCGAACGTCAAGGCGGAAGAGCTCGGGCGGATGCTCGCTGAGGCGGGGGCGGAGACGTTTATTTTCACCGATATTGCGACCGATGGCACGCTGTCGGGCCCGAACATCGCCGCCGCGGTCCGGTTGGCCGAGGCGACGGGAAAAGAAGTGATCGCTTCTGGCGGCGTCAGCTCGCTTGACGATTTGCGCGCGCTCTGCCAATATGCTGGACAAGGCATCGGCGGCGCGATCGTCGGCAAGGCGCTTTATACGAATCAGTTTACGCTCGCGGAAGCGCTCAAGGCGGTGAACGAGCGATGATCACGAAGCGCATCATCCCGTGCCTCGATGTGAAAGACGGGCGCGTCGTCAAAGGAGTACAATTTGTCCAGCTGCGCGATGCCGGCGATCCGGTGGAGCTCGCGAAGGCGTACGATGAGCAAGGGGCGGACGAGCTCGTGTTTTTGGACATTTCCGCTTCCCATGAAGGGCGGAAAACGATGGTCGATGTCGTCGAGCGCGTCGCCGCCCAGCTAGCGATTCCGTTTACGGTCGGCGGCGGCATCCACTCGCTTGAGGATATGAAGCGGATGCTTCGCGCCGGGGCCGACAAAGTGTCGCTCAACACCGCCGCGGTGCTCCATCCGACCTTGATCACCGAAGGGGCGGACTTTTTCGGCTCGCAATGCATCGTCGTCGCCATTGACGCGAAATACGATGAAACGCTTGGTTCATGGCGCGTCTATACGCACGGCGGCCGCAACGCCACGAACTGGGAAGTCGTCGCTTGGGCGCAGGAAGCGGTCCGTCTTGGCGCCGGGGAGATTTTGCTGACGAGCATGGACGCGGACGGCGGCAAAAACGGTTTTGATATTGAGTTGACGCGGCGGGTGAGCGAAGCGGTCCCGATTCCGGTCATCGCCTCGGGCGGCGCCGGCAAGGCGGAGCATTTCCTCGAAGCGTTCGAAAAAGGGAAAGCAGACGCGGCGCTCGCGGCATCGATTTTCCATTACAAAGAAACGTCAGTCGGACAAGTGAAAGCGTACTTGAAAGAAAAAGGGGTGAACGTGCGATGACGGCGGACATTCGCTTTGATGAAAAAGGGCTTGTACCTGCCATCGTCCAAGATGCGCAAAGCAAGGAAGTGCTCACGCTTGCCTATATGAACAAAGAGTCGCTTAAAAAAACGCTGGAGACCGGAGAAACATGGTTTTACAGCCGCTCGCGCCAAGAACTATGGCATAAAGGGGCGACATCTGGAAACGTGCAGCGCGTTGTCGACATCCGCTACGACTGCGACGCCGACGCCCTGCTCGTTCTCGTCGAGCCGGCCGGCCCGGCTTGCCATACCGGGTCGTATTCCTGTTTTTCCCGCTCGCTGGACGGCGCGGCGCGCACGCCGGCGGCCGACCGGTTTGCCATTTTGAACGAGTTGGAACAGATCATCGCCCAGCGCGACGCCGAACGGCCGGAAGGGTCGTACACGACGTACTTGTTTGAAAAAGGCGTCGATAAAATTTTGAAGAAAGTCGGCGAAGAAGCGGCGGAAGTCATCATCGCGGCGAAAAACCGGAGCCATGACGAATTGAAATGGGAAGCGGCCGACTTGTTGTACCATTTGCTTGTGCTGTTGCGCGAACAAAAGCTGCCGCTTGACGCGGTGCTTGCGACGCTTGCCGAGCGGCACGCGCAAAAGGTGGAAGCGGGCGACAAAAAATAACAAGATGGTTAGGTGAGAAAAAGGAACGTCTGCCATCGCGCCGGCGTTCCTTTTTTGCACGGAAAAACCGCATTCCTAAAGTTTCTTGCTTGTTTTCGCCGCCGATATGGTATACTGTTGTTCGACGAATTTTACGGACGACGGAGGACAGAATGGGAAAACAACTGAAGCGATCATCACGAAAAGCGACGATTGTACCGTTCATCCAAAGCGGAGATTACTTTTTTAAAAAAGGAATGAAAGCATACGACCGAGGCGATTTGGAAAAGGCGAGGAAATATTTTGAGCGCGCCGTCCGTTTGGATGAGCGCGACGCCTCATTCGCCTTGCAGCTTGCCCTTGTGCTGTCGGAGCTTGGTGAATATCAATTTTCCAATCAATGGCTGTTCAAAATTATCCATGATTTGGACGAAACGATGTACGACTGTTTGTATTTTTTGGCGAACAATTTCGCCTGCCTCGGCTTGTTTCGTGAAGCAAGGCAATACGCGGAACGTTATTTGGCGCATGAGCCGGCCGGAGAGTTTGCCGACGATGCTGCTGACTTGCTTGAGCTGCTTCGGCTCGATGGCTCGGAATGGACGGAAGAAGAGGAGCAGCTGATGGTGCTGGAGGATCGGGCCCGCCGTTTGCTTGAGGAGGAGCGGTTTGCGGAAGCGATTGAAGCGCTTGAAGCGCTCGTCGTGCGCTATCCGGACGTTTGGTCGGCGCATAACAATTTGGCGCTTGCTTATTTTTACAGCGGCGATGTCGACAAAGCGAAACAGAAAGTGCGTGAAGTGCTCAAACGCGATCCCGGCAATTTGCATGCGCTTTGCAACGCGCTTGTCTTCGCCTATTACTTGCGTGAGGAAGAACAGGCGGCCGCGCTTTGCGAGACGCTGGCCGGTTTGTATCCGTTTTTTCGCGAGCATCAATACAAGCTCGGGGCGACATTCGCGCTTGTTGGGCGGTTCGATTTGGCGTTCCGTTGGCTGCACCGTTTGTATAAACAAGGCTTTGGCGGTGATGGGCCATTTTATTATTGGCTCGCTTGCGCTGCCTACTATACTGGCCATGAGCCGCTCGCTCGGCAAATGTGGGAGGTGCTTGCCACCCTCCATCCCGAAAAACGGGGTGAGGAGCCGTGGGCCGTTTCAGCGCCGGTGGATGAGGCGCTTATCCGCTTGATGGCTTGGCTGGAGGGCGACGAGCTGGCCGACCGTCTGTACGGATTGTACTTGTTCAGCCGCTCGCCGCAGGCGAAAGAGCCATCGATGTCGCTTGCGGTATGCCGCCTCTTGCCGTCCGATCCCCGTCTGCGCCCGTTTATCGACTGCTTTTTGTTCGGCTTAACCGACGGCCCGTCCGCTTGGGTGGCGAACATCGGCCGCATGGTCGATGCGCTTTCGGCGCATAATGAGGAAAAGGAAGCGCTCTGCCGCTTCGCCTTCGCGATGGCCGTCCATCCGTCGGCTGATCGCGAGCCATTTGCGAACGGAGCCGCGTGGGCGGCGGCGATCGAATACATGTGGCGCCGACAGCAAGGAGAGCGTGTGACGCAAAGAGAGATGGCGGCCAAATACGGCGTGTCGGCGTCGACGGTGCAAAAATACGTGCAAAAAGCGCGCCGGCTCTATACATGAGCAAATCAATAGACAGGGCGAATCGACTTCTATACGATGAAAATGGAATGATTCTCAAGCGAGGGAGTGGACGGTGTGGCAGACGAAAAAATTTACGATGTCATTATTGCCGGAGCCGGGCCGGCTGGGCTGACGGCGGCTGTCTATACATCGCGCGCCAATTTGTCGACGCTGATGATCGAGCGCGGCGTTCCGGGCGGGCAGATGGTCAACACTGAGGAAGTCGAGAACTATCCCGGCTTTGAAACGATTTTAGGCCCGGAATTGGCGGCGAAAATGTTTGAGCATGCGAAAAAATTCGGCGCGGAGTACGCATACGGCGATGTGAAAGAAATCATCGACGGCGAGGCGTACAAAACGGTCATCGTCGGCGATAAAGAGTACAAGGCCCGCGCGGTCATCATCGCCACCGGAGCGGAATATAAAAAACTCGGTGTACCGGGTGAAGCGGAGCTCGGCGGCCGCGGCGTTTCGTACTGTGCGGTGTGCGACGGGGCGTTTTTCAAAGGAAAAGATTTGGTCGTCGTGGGTGGGGGCGACTCGGCGGTCGAAGAGGGCGTTTATTTGACGCGGTTTGCCAATAAAGTGACGATCGTTCACCGCCGCGACAAGCTGCGGGCGCAAAAAATTTTGCAAGACCGGGCGTTCGCCAATGAAAAAATTGATTTCATCTGGAACCATACGGTGAAACAAATCAACGAAAAGGACGGAAAAGTCGGCAGCGTGACGCTTGTGCATACGCAAACAGGCGAGGAACGCGAATTTCCGTGCGACGGCGTTTTCATTTACATCGGGATGGTGCCGCTCTCGAAGCCGTTTGCCAATCTTGGCATCACGAATGAAAACGGCTATATCGTCACGAACGAAAAGATGGAGACGAAAGTGCCGGGCATTTTCGCCGCCGGTGATGTGCGGGAAAAAACGCTCCGGCAAATCGTGACGGCTACCGGCGACGGCAGCATCGCCGCGCAAAGCGCCCAGCATTACGTTGAGGAACTGAAAGAAAAGCTCAATAAGCAAGGGGTCAGCTGATCCGGTAACCAAATCGCAATCAAATCGTAATGGTTATTTAACCCAGATGTAACACGGGCGCAACACATTTGTCGTATGCTATAAGTAAGTAATTGACCCCCTTTTATATAGATCCTTTTTGGCGCGGGCGTTTGTCCGCGTCTCTTTTTTCTTTGCCTGCGCGCTTGCATCCTGCCGCCCCGCTCGAAACGGCGGGGGATGGCGTCTTTCGGCTGGAAGCGGAATGTTGGGCCCCCGAGGTTTTTGCAGACGGGAAGCGGACGGTTTCCAGCGGTTTGAAGGTGGAGCGGCCTAACTATTTATGGTAAAATAAAGATGATTATGTGCGTGTTTGCGGATGGTTGGGGTGAACGAATTGCAACGGGTGACAAACTGCGTATTATATAAAGACGGCCAAGTGCTGCTTTTGCAAAAGCCGAGGCGCGGCTGGTGGGTCGCTCCGGGCGGGAAAATGGAGCCCGGCGAGACGGTGCGTGAAGCATGCATTCGTGAATACCGGGAAGAGACGGGCATTTATTTGAAAAATCCAGAGCTGAAAGGCGTCTTTACGATCGTGATGAAAAATGGGAATGAAACGGTGTCGGAGTGGATGATGTTTACGTTTTTCGCCGACGACTTCATTGGTGAAAACGTGCCGTCTTCCGAAGAAGGGACGCTTGCTTGGCATCAGGTGGAGACGCTTTCGACGCTGCCGATGGCCCCTGGAGACTATCATATTTTGGATTACGCCTTGAAAGGCAAAGGGGTCATGTACGGGGTGTTTGTCTATACAGAGGAATTCGAGCTGCTTTCATATCGGCTCGATCCGAGCTGATGGAGAGGAGGGGCGGAGATGGGACAAAACGGGGCGCTGCAGCCGATTCAGCTCGTCATCATCACCGGTATGTCCGGCGCGGGAAAGACGGTGGCGATTCAAAGCTTCGAAGACCTCGGCTTTTTTTGTATTGACAACTTGCCGCCGACGCTACTGCCGAAATTTTTGGAGCTCGTCAAAGAATCCGGGAATAAAATGAACAAAGTCGCCCTTGTCATGGATTTGCGCAGCCGCGACTTTTTCGATCATTTGTTCGCCGCGCTCGATGAGCTGGCTGAGCAAGCGTGGGTCATCCCACAGGTGTTGTTCTTGGACGCCCAAGATTCGACGTTGGTGGCCCGCTACAAAGAAACGCGGCGGACGCATCCGCTTGCGCCGAACGAGCCCCCGCTTGAAGGAATCCGTTTGGAGCGGAAGCTGCTCGAAGAACTGAAAGGGCGGGCGCAGATCATTTACGATACGACGGGGCTCAAGCCGCGCGAGCTGCGGGAGAAAATCATCCGCCAGTTCTCATCGCACGCTCAATCCGGGTTTACTATCAACGTCATGTCGTTTGGGTTTAAGTACGGCATTCCAATTGATGCAGATTTGGTGTTTGACGTCCGCTTTTTGCCGAACCCGCATTACATTGAACATATGCGTCCGAAAACCGGGTTGGATGACGACGTATCGTCCTACGTGCTCAAGTGGGGGGAAACGCAAAAGTTTTTGGAAAAGCTCATTGACTTGTTGTCGTTTATGCTGCCGTATTACCAGCGCGAAGGAAAAAGCCAGCTGGTGATCGCCATCGGCTGCACGGGCGGGCAGCACCGTTCGGTGGCGCTCGCAGAATATATCGCCCGCCATTTTTCAGATGATTATAAAACGGTTGTCTCGCACCGGGACATGGAGAGGAGAAAGGACATACACCGATGAGAAACGAACGAGCAGCGAAACTGGTCGTCATCGGCGGCGGCACCGGGCTTCCCGTCCTGCTGAGGGGGCTGAAGCAGCATGAATTGGATTTGACCGCCATTGTCACCGTCGCCGATGATGGAGGGAGTTCCGGGCGGCTGCGCGATGAGCTGCACATTCCGCCGCCCGGGGATGTCCGCAACGTATTGGCCGCGCTGTCTGACGTCGAACCGCTCATTGTCGAGCTGTTCCAGCACCGTTTTCAAAACGGCAACGGCTTATCCGGCCATTCGCTCGGCAATTTGATTTTG
The DNA here is from genome assembly GCF_000691465.1 of Geobacillus sp. CAMR5420. NCBI lineage: Bacteria > Bacillati > Bacillota > Bacilli > Caryophanales > Anoxybacillaceae > Geobacillus > Geobacillus sp. CAMR5420. Next base: position 55,129 of record NZ_JHUS01000064.1, on the reverse strand, counting down.
GCGGCGCTCACATCGATCACCGGCGACTTTGTGAAAGCGATCCGTGAGATGAGCAAAGTGTTGAACGTGCGCGGCCAGGTGCTGCCGGCGGCGAACAAAAGCGTCGTTTTGCACGCGGAGATGGAAGACGGTTCCATCATCTCTGGCGAGTCAAAAATCCCGAGTGCGGGAAAAAAAATTAAGAGGGTGTTTTTAACGCCGGAAGACATTGAGCCGCTGCCGGAGACGGTTGATGCCATCCGCCGCGCCGATTTGATTGTCATCGGGCCGGGCAGCCTATACACAAGCATCTTGCCGAATTTGCTCGTGCCGAAAATCGGGCAGGAAGTATGCAAGGCGAAGGCGAAAAAAGTATATATATGCAACATTATGACTCAGGCCGGCGAGACGCCGCACTATACGGTGAGCGACCATGTGGAGGCGCTTCATGCTCATCTTGGCGGCCCGTTTTTGGACGCGGTGATCATCAACAGCGGAGCGATCCCGGAAGCGATCCGCCGCCGCTACGAGGCGGAGCGGGCCGAGCCGGTGCGTGACGACAGCAGCGGGCTTTCGTTGCAAGTCATCCGCGACGATATTGTCACGTACGAGGATGGGGTCATTCGCCATAATACGGCGAAAGTCGCCGCCCTTCTTCTCGGGCTTCTCCCTCACCGTTAAAGGCGGGACCCGAGTAGGCCGCAAAGCGCCATTATGGGCGGTGATGCTCCCGATGGCCGCGCCGAAAGTCAGGCACCTCCAACCGGCCGGATGCGGGGAACGAATGGAGGTGGAGCGATCGTGTCTTTTGCATCGGAAACGAAAAAGGAATTGACCCATTTAGAGGTGAAGCCTTGCTGCTTGCGCGCGGAGCTGTCGGCGCTTTTGCGCATGAACGGTTCACTGTCGTTTTCCGGCGGGCGAATGGCCATCGATGTCCAGACGGAAAATGCGGCGATCGCTCGGCGCATTTATACGTTATTGAAAAAGGGCTACGATGTCGCCGTCGAGCTGTTTGTCCGCAAGAAAATGCGCTTGAAAAAAAACAACGTCTACATCGTCCGCGTGACCGACGGTGCGGCTTCTTTGCTTCGTGAACTTCACATTGTCAACGGCGATTTTTCGCTCATCCATGACATTTCCCCGGAGCTCGTCAAGAAAAAATGCTGCAAGCGCTCGTATTTGCGCGGCGCGTTTTTGGCCGGCGGTTCGGTCAACAACCCGGAGACGTCGTCCTACCATTTGGAGATTTTTTCGCTGTATGAGGAGCATAACCGGGCGTTATGCGAATTGATGAACAGCCACTTTTTTTTAAATGCGAAAACGTTGGAACGGAAAAAGGGGTTTATTACGTATTTAAAAGAGGCGGAAAAAATCGCCGAGTTTTTGAACATCATCGGCGCCCATCAAGCGCTGCTCCGCTTTGAGGACATTCGCATCGTCCGCGATATGCGCAACTCGGTCAACCGGCTTGTCAATTGCGAAACCGCCAATTTGAACAAAACGATCGGCGCTGCGCTTCGCCAGGTGGAGAACATCCGCTACATCGACGAGACGATCGGCCTTGATTCACTGCCGGCCAAGCTGCGGGAAATCGCGAAACTTCGCATCGAGCATCAAGACGTGACGCTGAAAGAGCTCGGCGAGATGGTTGCCGGTGGAAAAATCAGCAAATCCGGCATCAACCACCGGCTGCGCAAAATTGATGAGATCGCGGAGCGGCTGCGGGCTGGAAAGCCGGTCGATTTCCATAAATCGCTGTAAAGGGGAGATGGAGAATGGTGGAAAAACAAGTGGAAGTGAAATTAAAAACCGGGCTGCAGGCGCGCCCGGCGGCGTTGTTCGTCCAAGAAGCGAACCGTTTTTCCGCTGATGTGTTTTTGGAAAAAGACGGAAAACGGGTCAACGCGAAAAGCATTATGGGCTTGATGAGCCTCGCCATCGGCCATGGAGCGGTGATCACGCTCATTGCCGACGGTCCGGATGAGCAAGAAGCGATCGAAAAGCTCGCCGCCTATGTGCAAAAGGAAAAGTAAAGCAGCGTGTGGGGCTGGCGGGGAAAGGAATGGAAAAGGCTGCTCCGTTTTTGTCGGAAGCAGCCTTTTTTCGTCAATGTCGGTGCAGGCGCAGCTCTATAGCGGTTCTACCAACGTGTGCATGCCTTATTTTTCATCAGCGCGCGTCAGCACGCGGTCAATGATGCCGTATTCCATCGCTTTTTGCGCGGTCATAAAGTTGTCGCGGTCCGTATCGCGCTCGATCACTTCGATCGGCTGGCCGGTGTTTTCCGATAAAATGCGGTTCAATTTGTCGCGCAAGAACAAAATGCGCTTCGCTGCGATTTCGATTTCCGTCGCTTGCCCTTGGGCGCCGCCGAGCGGTTGGTGGATCATGATTTCACTGTTTGGCAAGGCGAACCGTTTCCCTTTCGCACCGGCGGCAAGCAAAAACGCCCCCATGGAAGCGGCCATGCCGATGCAAATTGTCGATACGTCCGGTTTGATGAACTGCATCGTGTCGTAAATCGCCAGGCCAGCTGTGATCGAGCCGCCCGGGCTGTTGATGTACAAGGAAATATCTTTGTCCGGGTCTTCCGCCGCCAAAAACAACAGCTGCGACACGATCGAGTTGGCCACTTGGTCGTCGATCGGGCTGCCAAGGAACACGATTCGGTCTTTCAATAAGCGCGAATAAATGTCGTACGCCCGCTCCCCGCGGTTCGTCTGTTCGATGACAGTCGGAATCAAATACATCAAAAACGCCTCCTTTTCCATCCTAATGGATCAATATGTACGCCTTAATCATACACGAATGGTCAATGAAGGTCAAACAAAACGACCTTCCCCATTCTTTATAACATATTCGCGGCTGGCGGCAAACATCCCTTTTTTCATCATAACCGCTTTTTCGTTTTTTTAACCTGTTGCCCCGTTGATGGGGGAAGGAACAAAGGTGCAATTTTTCCTGCTTTTGATGGCATTTTTCCTCTTGCATTTTTGCGCGATCCTGCTATAATAGAACATGCGACGGAACGAAATAGAGAAATCATGAACTTCCATGCCCTCGTAGTGTAGTGGATAGCACGAGAGATTCCGGTTCTCTTAGCGTGGGTTCGAATCCTGCCGAGGGCGCTACTTGTATCCGACCTGTTCGGATCGGAATTCCTAAACTCCTTGATACGACCGCGTTTGCGGTCGTTTTTCATTTTTTGGGAATCCCGAAAAAAACGATAGAATCCGAAAAAATTTTGCACGAATTTTGCACGGCTATTTGGTACGATCCAGTTCCGCCATCGCGAGATCGACCTGCCGGGATTCTTTTTGTTCCATTTCATCTAAAACGTGCGAATAAGTCTGCAAAGTGGTTACAATATCTTTATGACCCAGTCGTCGTGAAACGTATTTGATATTCACTCCTTTATACAAGAGCATGGATGCGTGAGTATGCCGGAGCCCGTGACAAGTGATCGTTTTAATCCCGATTTTTTTGCATAATGCTCGCAACGTTTTATTGACCGCGTTATTTGTCACAATTTCCATTTTTGAATTGATAAACACTAAATTTTTCGTGTTTCTCAATCCAGTTTTCATAGCTAATTCGTTTTGATGTTTTCGGAGTTCTTTGAGCATATTCAACGTCTCATCGTCAATTGTAATCGTTCGTTTAGAATCGAACGTCTTCGTATCGCTAAAATCGTTTTTATCCTTGAAGTCCCACGTTTTATTGATAGTGACCGTTTTGTTTTTAAAATCAACGCAATCCCATGTCAGACCCATAATTTCGGAGAATCGTGCGCCGGTGGCAATCGCAAATAAAATGATGTATCGAGAAATATATCTTGGTTTCATGTCTTTCTTGATTTCAGCCACCAATTTCTTAACCTCATCAAAGTTTAGGTATTTTAATTCCTCCGATTTTGTCTCCACTTCCCCTTTGATAATCACTTTATACGTCGGATCCCGAGTAATGATCCCGTCCTCGATCGCGTCCCGGAGACATGACTTGATATAAGTATGCCTTTTCTGAACCGTAGCTGTTGAGTGGTTTTTGCTGATTTCATTAATAAATTTTTGATACATATCGCGCGTTAAGTCTTTCAATTTCACTCCTGCGAAGTGTTCTTCGACCAGCCGGACGGATAATTCAATGTTTCTTTCGTGCGCCAAGCTGTATTTCCCTTTTTTATATCTCACATTTCGCACCCTTCCGACGAAAATCGGGAGGATTTTTTGTTCCGATGTCGAATGAATCCTTGACACACAAGGAATGTAAAGGAGTTTTTCTCTCATGAATGTGAAAGTCAAAGGGGTCTATCGTAATGATTATTTGAATATAATAAGTGTTCTAGTCAAAAAGCTGGACATCCCCCGCTTGATTGACCATCTTGTACCCGTCGATCCACAGTGCCAAACACGAGTCAGCGATGCCGTTCAGGCCATCCTTTACAATCTATTTGACGGCCGGCAAGCCCTGGTTCACTTAGAACGATGGGCTCAGGAGATCGATTTAGAGAAACTCATCCGTCCTGGTCTCCAACCTTCCTGGTTGAACGACGATGCCTTGGCTCGTCATCTCGACCGCTTGTATGAGGCCGATATTCACAAGGTCATCAGCACTGCTTGATTCATATTTATCGCAAAGAAGGCCTTTCCCTCCGAGTCTTTCATGCCGATACGACGGACAAGACGGTTTACGGAGCCTATGAATCGGCCTCGTTGGAGGCTCTGCAGATCACACATGGCTACAACCGCCATCATCGTTGGCAAAAACAGATCGGCTTTGGACTGGTCGGCAACGAGGATGGCATCCCGTTTTACGGCGATGTGCACGACGGCAATCGATCGGATAAGGCGTAGAATCCTGAGGTGCTGTCGCGGATCCACGAACAGTTCAAACAAGCCAAGATCGACGATGAATGGATTTACGTGGCCGATTCCGCCGCGATGACAAAAGACACCTTGGCGCAGACCAAAGCCGCCCGTGCCTTTTTGATCACCAGAGGCCCTTCATCGCTCCGGATCGTGAAACAGGCGCTCGCGGAGGCCGATTCGCCTCACATCCCGTGGAGCAAACCCTTTACCCTAGCGGAGAGAAACGGCGCCACGTATCGGGTATGGGAAACGGCCTCGACCTATGAAGGCCACTCGGTTCGGCTGATCGTCGTCGAATCGAGCGCCCTCGACCAGCGCAAAGGAAAGACGCTCGAAAAAGAGCGGGTCAAAGAAGCGGAGCTTCTTCACGAGGAACAAGTCCGTTGGGAGCGCCACCCCTTCTCCTGCCGCGAAGACGCCGAACAAGCCTTGACGTCCCTCAAGGCGTCCCTTCGCCCTCGGTTTCATCGAGTGGAGGCCGCGGTCGAAGAGATCGTGCGTCCGAAAAAACGGCGCGGACGGCCGAAAAAAGGGGCGGAGCCCGAGACGGAGACGCTGTACACCCTTCGCCTAAACGTCGAATTCGACCAACCGGCATGGGAACAGGCAAGATGGAAAGCGTCCCGGTTTGTCCTCGTCACGACCGTTCCGAAGGAATGGAAGGGCCAACAAATGGATGCCCAAGAGATCTTGAAGCTATATAAAGGGCAGATCTCGGTGGAAATGAACTTCGCTTTTTTGAAAGACCCTTTTTTCACGGATGAGATCTATGTCAAAAAGCCAGAACGGGTCGCCGTATTGGGCTATTTGTTTCTGTTGGCCCTAGCGATTTACCGCGTTTTTCAGCGCCGGGTGCGCCAGTTCATCACACCCGAACACCCGTTAAAGGGCGCGGGAGGCCGCAAGTTGACACGGCCAACGGGACAGGCGATTTTTCAGCTGTTTCAATATGTGAACGTCATCCTGCTGGAGCTGCCGGATGGGCGCATCCAACGCTCACTGGATCGCTCCCTTACCCCTGATCAGCGAAGGATTCTGCAGGGATTGGGCATGGATGAGAGCATCTACGTGTAACGTGATACGGAACGACCAGCGATGGTAAAAAAAGGGATTGCCATCGCTCGTTGTGTTGGTCAAAAAGTTATTCTGAAAAATGAAATAAAAAATCCTTCGTTTTGACCTTGTTAGGGTGCGAAATGTGAGTAAAATGAAGGCATTGGGTTTAATTTCAACGAGGGCGTTATACATGGGAAACGGCTGCGATGGCAGCCGTTTTTCGTGCTTGTCTCGAAATACCCGATCATCTCGATCGAAGACGGGCTCGATGAAAACGACTGGGAAGGGCATAAACTGCTGACCGAGCGGCTCGGCAAAAAAAGTGCAGCTCGTAAGCGACGACTTGTTCGTGACGAACACGAAAAAACTGGCCGAAGGCATTGAAAAAGGCGTCGGCAACTCGATTTTGATCAAAGTGAACCAAATCGGCACGCTGACGGAAACGTTCGATGCCATTGAGATGGCGAAGCGCGCCGGCTACACCGTCGTCTCGCACCGCTCCGGCGAAACGGAAGACAGCACGATCGCCGACATCGCCGTCGCCACCAACGCTGGCCAAATCAAAACGGGCGCACCGTCTCGCACCGACCGCGTCGCGAAATACAACCAATTGCTCCGCATTGAGGATGAACTCGGCCATACGGCGATTTACCAAGGTATCCGCTCGTTTTACAATTTGAAAAAATAACGGAGACAGGCGTCCCTAACGGAGGGGACGCCTGTCGTTTTGATAGAGGGACGAAAAAAAGAATTCACTGGCTCGCGGCGATCCAGACGTCTTGATGCATTCACGAAAGCTGCGCCTCTCCATAAAAATGAGATCGTCAAAGATAAAGTCAAGTGTCATCATTTGTAGAAAATGGTCGGATTTTTGCGAATAATTTTTGTTGTTCTTTTTATTTTTTTTTTAGAATGGAGTTGCAAAAAAGAATTCGAAAGTTGGTGAAAAACAATAGAGCCATCGGATTTGCACGAAGTTACTAAGGAAAAAAATCGTAGTTTTGCAAAATTTTTTATCTACACATCAGTGGTAGAGGAGGGATTTGCTTGAAAGGTAAATTTCAGAAATTTTTGGTGGCCTCATCGTTTGTAGCACTACTATCTGGATTTAATTTGGTAAACTACGCTTTTGCAGACTCAGAGGTTGTAAACAATGAAAGCAGAGAAGTTAAAGAAGTGTTAGAACAAAAAGAAAAACTTAAACAAAGTGTGAATATTGATAAGTATGATTTAGTAAGAAAATCAGAATTGGGAGTTAAAAAGGGTTATGACAAGGATGACCCTAAACCGGACTGGGCGCCTGGTGATTCTTTCGGTTCACCCAAAGGTACGAATAACATATCTTTCGCGGCGTTTGCACCTGGTGATATTATTGTAGTACATGATGGTTCAGTAGTATGGGGGTACTATCGTCATGCCGCTGTATGGGACGGTACTTATTATACTGGTAGTTTAGATTCATATGCATTCATTGAAGCGAATGTAGAAAACCAACCTGGTGATGGACAAAGTAATGTCCACTATTCCACGGCAAGGAAATTTAGAAACTACGACCAAGCGGTCGGTTTATATGTCTATACTTTAGAACAGCAATTTAGAACCCTTGCCCGTAATTACATTAGAAACCAATTAGGAGAACCATATAAATTTGTAGGTTCTTACAAGTCGGATGATAGCACGTGGTATTGTAGTAAATTAGCTTGGAAAGCGTATTATGAGATGGGGAATCGTGACTTGGATTACGATGGCGGGCTATACGTTTATCCGGACGATATTTATCAAGACGGAGATACTAAAATATTTGCAACTGGTTCATGACTCTGCTGATTAATACGCCATACTTGATGGTAAAATAATCTTTAGAAGGTTAGTGAAAAACTAGTTTTTTGCTCAAATCGGGGGTATTTGATTAGAATTTTGCACTAAATAACCGGGTGACCTTCATAGGCGGAGGAGGGGTCTCGAGCCCGGTGCGTGGCACTGTTTCTCTCCGTCAACGTAAAGGGGACGCTCCACGGGATGTTGACCGAATCGGCCTCAGCTCATGCTCGTACGGCGGTTGTTACCGTGTGTGGACCTTCAGAGCTTCTAGCGAGGCCGATTCATACGCGCTGTAAAGGGCCTTGTTCGTCGCATCGGCGTGAAGACTCGGGGAGAAAGGCCTCTTTTGGGGAAATATGAATCAAGCAAGCGCTAATGATGTGGTGAATGCTGTCCTTATACAGGCGGTCGAGACGATGAGCCAACGCATCGTCATTCAACAGGAAAGGATGGAGCCTTAGGATGGATGAGTTTATCCAAGTCAATCGTGTGATCCCATTGTTCCAAGTGAACGAGGTTTTCTCAATTTTTAAGTAGTCCTATTTTGATGAACACTTATTTACGAGGGGCTGTATAATGAAGAAAATCATGATTTTCATTTATTGCATCTGTTTGTTTTTAATGGTGGGGTGTGAGAAATGGGAAGAAATAGTCTCCCGAAACGATACAAAACTGAAGGTTCCCCCAGCCTTTGTTGCACTTACTGATGGAGATAGCAAATTAATTTTTCTTGATAAAAAGCTGAATATAGTCAAAGAAATTGAAAATAAAAATAAATTTCAAAGCTTTTCTATAGAAGGAAATCGAGTTTATGCAATAGATGATGGTACATATACAGGAACTCAACCATCGATGCTTATCATCAATCTTTCGAGTGGTCATGTGGAAAAGAAATTAAAGTTGCCGCATGTTCCGTCGTCTTATGCGGTACTAAACCAAAAAGTTTACATGGCTTCATCTGAAATATTTAGAGAAGGCATGCCTTTTTTTGTTGTGAATATGTCTAGTGGGAAAGTAGAAAACTTGACATTTACCACTGGAATGGTCAGTACAATGAAACATTACAAAAATGAAATTTTCATTACTATAAATTCTGGTGGTAAATCCAGTGAGCATAGCAACGTATATAGGGTACAAATGCATGATGCATCCCTTTCCTTTCATCCTGTCATTAAAGATAATATTGAATTACCACCAAGTGATTTTGTGATCGAAGATAACAAAATGTACTGTGTTTTTACAGGCTTTTCTTACGGGCCAAGGCCGGGATGGGTGAAAAATCCTGAAAGATATACAAATAAGCTTATGGTTGTAGACTTGAATAATGGCAAAATTATTTCTGAGAAACAATTGTCTAAACCTTTTCCTCAAAAAATAATTAATATTGGTAATAAATTATACATTAATAATTATACGGATTTAGATATGCAAGGGGAGTTTTTTACAATAATTGATAAAAATAACTTGAGTGAATCTTTTTTTGCAATAGAAAATCCAGCGTATTTTGACTACAACAAGCGATTTGACGAATTCATAGTTTCGAATCCTCGAAATGGAACTCTGCGATTAGTTAAAAACGGTAAAGTAATCAAAAAAATGAAAGTTGGAGATAATTGTAGTATAGTTAAAGCGGTTCAAAAAAAATAAACTTTACGTAGATGAGCATGGTTTCTCAGCCAAACGTTGCACTTGGCTATTTTCAAACATGTCTTAGTTTCTTCGTCAAGGAGAAATCCATCTTGGTTTGGAAAGTTCAGGAATCCTTAGAAGGTCGGTGAAAAACCATGATTTTTCGCTCCATCGGTATTTTCTGTTGTAAGAGAAGAACGGATTTTCAAAGGTTTCTCAACTTGAGAAAAGTGCGTTTCGGGCTGATTTTTCATGAAGTCGCCGGTCTTTTAGGTGCTGTTCTCTTTCCTCTTCAAATGAGCGGACATTGTCCTGTTTAGGATAAAGCGATGGGCGGAGGTGGTTTGGTCGCTTATAATATTATTTGAATAATCAGGATATTAAAGGGTAGCGTCAAAAAATCTATGAAAAGTCATCACGAGCTGCCTTTTGCTAATAAATAAATCGGGTTTCCATCGACGACAAGAGAGAGCGCCTCTGGAATCGAAGGCAACTTCTTTAGGACGTCATCCATGGCACGAATCGCAGACAGCGTATCTCGATTGGGCGAAACGCGATAAGACCATACGATTTTTTTACGGCATCCAACATAAAGAACAAGTAATGCCAACGTCCTTTGACGCGAATATACGTCTCGTCTCCACAAAAGGAGCCAGACAGTTCGTAAGGAAAATGATCGATGAAAGGCTTGACGATCAGCGTGACACGGTTGGCATAGTTAATGATGGTCTGATGGGAAATCGACACCCCATGCACGTCCTTCATGACGCCCGCTGTTTTTCGAGAAGACATCCCGTAGTTGACGTGATACGTCAAAATCAGCCCAAGGATGTGAGAAGACACCGATAACGGGACAAATCCACCTTTGGCTTTTTCGGAGAGGACGGTACCAATGGACGAAAGTCAAACAGAAATTCTCGGTAAAGGTACCGAACTTTAAAGGCATGGGGTTTCTGTTTAAATCGTTTCCGTTCGTGGGTGTTCATGCGCCGAAGGCTCGTTTGGTAAAACGAACAATCATCGTTTTTGCACTTGTAGATGTGGTAATCTTTACGCTCTTTGATCTTCTCCAGTGTCTTGAAGCAGTGCGGACAACGCATGATGGCTTGAAGTGGCTGAAAGATGAAGTCATCGCCAATGTCTTGCATAAAGATCAAAACGATATTGACCAGTCAATCACTCGTTTTGAACAATACGTCTTACAGCACCCAGATGAGGTATTACGCCGCATCGGGTGTGCTGCGTGAACCAGAGGTTAAAATTTTAATTTGGATGTATATATACCTTTGATTATAAAGAGCCGTTGTTAAAAATTATTTCTAAGCAAGTTCAGTTGGAAGAAGTATAGCGCTACTCGTCATGGATTTTAACAAAGAGATGAGGAAGATTAACAACGAAAAGGGGATGACTCAAAAGCTCCTTTTTGATGAAATTTCACTGAAGTATGTGAAAGAGGCCACCTCTGAAACCCTTGGTTTTACTGGTGATCTCTTTTGCCATGTTGCCCCAGAAAGGAGCATTACCGCTCTTTTGGGTCGGCACCTTTTTGCATGAATTGACGCACTCGAGATAATTTTGCACAAATTTTACACGATATAAAATAACAAGTCACTCAAGCCTTGAAATATCAATACTTGAGATATATGGTTATAATCCTGCCGAGGAAAAACAGCCGCCTAGGCGGCTGTTTTTCTTTTAGATCAGCAGCGGACGCGCCGCTTTCCTCGAGAGGGTTCCCAAATCAAGGGCTCGGGCGGGGCATTGGGTTTTTTCGTCTGAACAGGCGCCGGTTCGGGCGGTCGCCAAGGCCGCTTTCCGCCGTCAAAAATTTCTCCTACCCCCTCCCGCTCCCGTTGTGTACAATAAAAGAAAGGGAGGCGTGACGATGAGGGCGGAGTTATGGCAAGAGCAGCGGCTGCAGTTGTCGCTGACAAAGGAACTGGTGCAGGCGATTGAACTGTTGCAATATTCCGCAGTGGATTTGGAAGCGTTTTTATATGAACAGTCGCTGGAAAACCCGTTTTTGGAAATTCGCCGCACCCGGGTGCGGCAACGGCCAAGCCGGACAGAAAGAGACCAAAAGCAATGGCTCGAGAACATTGGCGCCCGCGCAGAGACACTTGTTGGCCATTTGCTTTCTCAGCTGCCTGCGTTGAAGCTGGCCGATCGGGAAGAGCGCATCGTCCGTTATCTCATTGCCTCGCTCGATGAGGATGGCTATTTGCGCGTGCCGCTTGCCGAGCTGGCGGCGCGGTTTTCCGCATCGGAACAAGAGATGGAACGGGGGCTGCGCCTTGTGCAGTCGCTCGACCCGCCGGGAGTCGGCGCCCGCGATTTGGCGGAATGCCTCTTGCTGCAGCTTGAACGTCTTCCTGAGCGCGACGAGCTGGCGGAAACGATCGTCCGTTATCATTTTGTTCCTTTTGCGGAAAAGTCGTGGAAAACGCTGGCCAAGCAGCTTGGCGTCAGCCTTGGCGAACTGCAGCGCGTCTTCGAGCTCATTCGCACACTCGAGCCGCGGCCGGGCATTCACTATTCGAGCGAAACGCCGCCTTTGGTCGTGCCGGATGTCATCGTCACCCGCGGGGCGGATGGAGACTGGATGGCCGCCTATAATGATGACATCCATCCGGAGCTCGGATGGAATCGGGATTACGAGCGGCGCATCGCCGCATCCGGCGACCGGCATGCCGAACAGTTTATCAAAGAAAAATATCGGCAGTTTACATGGCTCGCGAAAAGTTTGGAGCAACGGAAACAGACGCTGCTCCATTTGACGGCCGTCATCATCGACCGCCAGCGCTCGTGTTTGGAGTTTGGGCTTTCGGCGCTCAAGCCGATGACGATGCGCGAGGTGGCCGAGGAGCTCGGCGTTCATGAATCGACGGTGAGCCGCGCGGTCCGGCATAAATATGTGCAAACGCCGTTTGGCACCGTGGAGCTGCGCCGCTTCTTTTCGAACGCCGCGACGGCCGCAGGAGATGAAGCGGCATCGTCCGCCCGCGTGAAAGCGATCATGGAGGCCCTTATTTCCGAGGAAGATCGGCGGGCGCCGCTGTCTGACCAACAGCTTGCTGATTTGCTTCGCGATCGATACGGCATCGCCATTTCGCGCCGCACGGTCGCCAAATACCGCGAGCAGCTGCGCATCCCGTCTTCGGCAAAGCGGAGGCAATATATCGGCCTGCCGTAACGGGCGGCCAATCGAAACGGCAACTGCTGTAGAAAGAGAGGAAGAAATGAATGCATATCCGATTGTATACGAAAACCAATTGCCCGCTCTGCGACAAAGCGAAAGCCGTTTTGACGGAACTGCTGGCGGACTATTCGTTTACGCTGGAAGAAATTGATATTTACAAAGATGATGAACTGCTGGAAAAATATCAGCTGATGATCCCGGTTGTGGAATTGGATGGCGAAGAAATCGGCTACGGAGCGATTGAAAAAGAAGCGGTGAGAAAACGGTTGCGGCGGGCGCAAAACAGTTGAACGGCTATCGTCCTCCTGCTATAATGAAAATGGCGCGGGAGGAATTTTTTATGGCACTGCGGGACATAATATGTCATACCGGGACATAAAATGTCCCTATATTCAATCGAGGAGAAAGGATCCATGCAGCCGTTATTGGAGGCACAAAAAAAATTATTGCCTGACTTGCTTGACGTTATGCAAAAACGATATCAAATTTTGCACTCTATTTCGCTTATGGCGCCGATCGGGCGGCGGGCGCTGGCGGCGAGCCTCGGCATGAGCGAGCGGGTTCTCCGGTCGGAAACAGAATTTTTGAAAGGACAAAACTTGCTTTCCGCCGATGTGTCGGGCATGCGGTTGACGGAGGAAGGCCAGGCGCTCCTTCATACGCTCAATGATTTGATGCGGGAAGCGCTCGGACTCAAAGAGCTGGAAGCCGCGCTGCAGGAACAGCTCGGCATTCCGCGGGTGATTGTCGTTGCCGGGGATAGCGACCGTTCCCCTTGGGTAAAAAAAGAAATGGGTAGAGCGTGTGTCGCCTGCATGAAGGAGCTGCTTGAGCCCGGGGACATCGTCGCCGTGGCCGGCGGAACGACGATGGCGGCGGTCGCGGAGATGATGACGCCGGATTCGAAGCTTCGCGATGTGTTGTTCGTGCCGGCGCGCGGCGGCCTTGGCGAAGATGTCGAGAATCAGGCGAACACGATTTGTGCGAAAATGGCGGAAAAAGCGATGGGCCGCTATCGGTTGCTGCACGTGCCTGACCAGCTGAGCGATGAAGCGTACGCGTCGCTTGTCGAAGAGCCGGCGGTGAAAGAAGTGCTTGAGCTCATCCAATCATGCCGCATGGTCGTCCATGGCATCGGTGAAGCGGTGACGATGGCCAAGCGGCGGAAGACGCCGCCTGTAGAGATGGAGAACATCATCGCCCGCCATGCGGTCGCCGAGGCGTTCGGCTACTATTTCAACGAGTACGGCGACGTCGTCCATAAAGTGAAAACAGTCGGCATTCAACTTGAACACCTCCCGCATGTCGAGCATGTCATCGCCGTCGCCGGAGGGGCGTCGAAGGCGAAAGCCATTCGCGCGTACATGAAACGGGCGCCGCACTCGCTATTGGTGACGGACGAAGGAGCCGCAAAAGCGTTCGTAGGGGAGTAATCTCCCTTGCTGATACAATCCAATCGCAAGGAGGAAAATAAGATGGCAGTCAAAGTGGGAATCAACGGATTTGGCCGCATCGGACGCAACGTCTTCCGCGCGGCATTGAAAAACCCGGACATTGAAGTGGTGGCGGTGAACGATTTAACCGATGCGAATACGCTTGCTCATTTGTTGAAGTACGACTCCGTCCATGGCCGTCTGGATGCCGAAGTGTCGGTGAACGGCAACAACTTGGTCGTCAACGGCAAAGAAATCATCGTCAAGGCGGAACGCGATCCGGCGAACTTGGCGTGGGGCGAGATCGGCGTTGACATCGTCGTTGAGTCGACCGGCCGCTTCACGAAACGCGAAGACGCCGCCAAACATTTGGAAGCGGGTGCGAAAAAAGTGATCATTTCCGCACCGGCGAAAGACGAGGATATTACGATCGTCATGGGCGTCAACCAAGACAAATACGATCCGAAAGCCCATCATGTCATCTCGAACGCTTCGTGCACGACGAACTGCTTGGCGCCGTTTGCCAAAGTGCTGCATGAAAAATTCGGCATCGTCCGCGGCATGATGACGACCGTTCACTCGTACACAAACGACCAACAAATTTTGGACTTGCCGCATAAAGATTTGCGCCGGGCTCGCGCGGCCGCGGAATCGATCATTCCGACGACGACCGGGGCGGCGAAAGCTGTTGCGCTTGTCTTGCCGGAACTGAAAGGCAAATTGAACGGCATGGCAATGCGTGTGCCGACGCCGAACGTATCCGTTGTTGACTTGGTGGCGGAATTGGAAAAAGAAGTGACGGTCGAAGAAGTGAATGCCGCGTTGAAAGCAGCAGCGGAAGGCGAGCTGAAAGGCATTTTGGCCTACAGCGAAGAACCGCTCGTGTCGCGCGACTACAACGGCAGCACCGCTTCGTCGACGATCGACGCGTTGTCGACAATGGTCATTGAAGGCAAAATGGTGAAAGTCGTTTCGTGGTATGACAACGAAACGGGCTATTCGCACCGCGTCGTCGACTTGGCCGCCTACATCGCCTCGAAAGGGCTGTAAAACCAGCTTGGCGTTGAGTTTTCCATCCGTTCAAGTCTATAATAGGGAAATGGAGGGGAGCGGGGAAATGATCCCCACTCCTTTTCCTTTGTCCAAACTGCAGCCAAAAGGGGGCACGAACGATGAACAAGAAGACGATCCGCGACGTTGAGGTGAGGGGAAAGCGCGTCTTTTGCCGCGTCGATTTCAACGTTCCGATGGAGCAAGGCGCCATCACCGATGACACGCGCATTCGCGCCGCACTCCCGACGATCCGCTATTTGATCGAGCACGGGGCGAAAGTCATTTTGGCGAGCCACCTCGGCCGCCCGAAAGGAAAAGTGGTCGAAGAATTGCGTTTGGATGCCGTTGCGAAGCGGCTCGGCGAGCTGCTTGAACGGCCGGTCGCCAAAACGAATGAAGCGGTCGGCGATGAGGTGAAAGCGGCGGTCGACCGTTTGAACGAAGGCGACGTGCTCTTGCTTGAGAACGTCCGTTTTTACCCTGGCGAAGAGAAAAACGATCCAGAGCTGGCCAAAGCGTTTGCGGAGCTCGCGGATCTGTATGTCAACGATGCGTTCGGCGCCGCCCACCGCGCTCATGCGTCGACGGAAGGCATCGCCCATTACTTGCCTGCGGTGGCCGGGTTTTTGATGGAAAAAGAACTCGAAGTGCTCGGCAAAGCGCTCTCGAATCCGGACCGCCCGTTTACGGCGATCATCGGCGGCGCGAAAGTGAAAGACAAAATCGGCGTCATCGACAATTTGCTTGAAAAAGTTGACAACTTGATCATCGGCGGCGGACTGGCGTATACGTTCGTCAAAGCGCTCGGCCATGACGTCGGCAAGTCGCTGCTTGAGGAGGACAAAATCGAACTCGCCAAATCGTTTATGGAAAAGGCGAAAGAAAAAGGCGTCCGTTTTTATATGCCGGTGGACGTGGTCGTGGCCGACCGGTTTGCGAACGACGCCAACACGAAAGTCGTCGCCATCGACGCCATTCCGAGCGATTGGGAGGCGCTTGACATCGGCCCGAAAACGCGCGAATTGTACCGCGATGTCATTCGTCAATCGAAGCTCGTTGTCTGGAACGGCCCGATGGGCGTCTTTGAAATGGAAGCGTTCGCCCACGGGACAAAAGCGATCGCCGAAGCACTGGCGGAAGCGCTCGACACCTATTCGGTCATCGGCGGCGGGGATTCGGCGGCGGCGGTTGAGAAATTCGGCTTGGCCGACAAAATGGATCATATCTCCACCGGCGGCGGCGCTTCGCTCGAGTTTATGGAAGGAAAACAGCTGCCGGGTGTCGTCGCGCTCGAAGACAAATGACCCACGGCGCCGGATTTGGCGCA
This sequence comes from Geobacillus sp. CAMR5420, assembly GCF_000691465.1. Lineage (NCBI taxonomy): Bacteria > Bacillati > Bacillota > Bacilli > Caryophanales > Anoxybacillaceae > Geobacillus > Geobacillus sp. CAMR5420. Next base: position 38,761 of record NZ_JHUS01000064.1, on the reverse strand, counting down.
TGGCGGCTGACGCCGCCCATTGAAAGGAAGGGTGAACGATGAGAAAACGCATCATTGCAGGCAACTGGAAAATGCATAAAACATTGGCGGAAGCTGTTCAATTTGTCGAGGACGTAAAAGGGCACGTGCCGCCGGCCGACGAAGTCGATTCCGTCGTTTGCGCGCCGTTTCTCTTTTTGGATCGGTTGGTGCAAGCGGCAGACGGCACGGATTTAAAAATCGGGGCGCAAACGATGCACTTTGCCGATCAAGGGGCGTACACAGGCGAAGTGAGCCCGGTCATGCTGAAAGACCTCGGCGTCACGTACGTCATCCTCGGCCATTCGGAGCGCCGGCAAATGTTCGCCGAAACAGATGAGACCGTGAACAAAAAAGTGTTGGCCGCCTTCACCCGCGGGCTTATACCGATTATTTGCTGCGGCGAATCGCTTGAGGAGCGGGAAGCGGGGCAGACGAACGCCGTTGTCGCCTCGCAAGTGGAAAAAGCGCTCGCCGGCTTGACGCCGGAACAAGTGAAGCAAGCGGTCATCGCTTACGAGCCGATTTGGGCGATCGGGACGGGCAAATCATCAACACCGGAAGACGCCAACAGCGTCTGCGGCCATATCCGTTCGGTTGTTTCGCGCCTGTTTGGCCCGGAGGCGGCGGAAGCGATCCGCATTCAATACGGCGGCAGCGTCAAACCAGACAACATCCGCGACTTCTTGGCGCAAGAACAGATCGACGGCGCCTTAGTCGGCGGGGCGAGCCTCGAGCCGGCTTCATTCTTGCAATTGGTGGAGGCGGGGCGCCATGAGTAAAAAACCGGTTGCGCTCATCATTTTAGACGGATTTGCGCTGCGCGACGAAACGTACGGCAATGCGGTCGCTCAGGCGAACAAACCGAACTTTGACCGCTATTGGAACGAATACCCGCACACAACGCTCAAGGCGTGCGGCGAGGCGGTCGGGCTTCCGGAAGGGCAGATGGGCAACTCGGAAGTCGGCCATCTCAACATCGGCGCCGGGCGCATTGTGTACCAAAGCTTAACGCGAGTCAACATTGCCATTCGCGAAGGCGAGTTTGACCGAAATGAAACGTTTTTGGCGGCGATGAACCATGTGAAACAACATGGGACAAGCTTGCATTTGTTCGGCTTGCTTTCCGACGGCGGGGTGCACAGCCATATTCACCATTTGTACGCCCTCTTGCGCTTGGCGGCGAAAGAAGGCGTAAAACGCGTGTACATCCACGGCTTTTTGGACGGCCGCGACGTCGGCCCACAAACAGCGCCGCAATACATCAAAGAACTGCAGGAAAAAATCAAGGAATATGGCGTCGGCGAAATCGCGACGTTATCGGGCCGCTACTACTCGATGGACCGCGACAAGCGGTGGGACCGCGTCGAAAAGGCGTATCGGGCGATGGTGTACGGGGAAGGGCCGACGTACCGCGATCCGCTCGAATGCATCGAGGACTCGTACAAACACGGCATTTACGACGAATTCGTCCTGCCGTCGGTCATCGTCCGCGAAGACGGCCGGCCGGTGGCGACGATTCAAGACAATGACGCGATTATCTTCTATAATTTCCGCCCTGACCGGGCGATCCAAATTTCAAACACGTTTACGAACGAAGATTTCCGCGAGTTTGACCGCGGCCCGAAACATCCGAAGCATTTGTTCTTTGTCTGCTTGACCCATTTCAGCGAAACGGTGAAAGGGTACGTGGCGTTCAAGCCGACGAACCTTGACAACACGCTTGGGGAAGTGCTGTCGCAGCACGGACTGCGCCAACTGCGCATCGCCGAGACCGAAAAATATCCGCACGTGACGTTTTTTATGAGCGGCGGCCGCGAAGAGAAATTTCCAGGCGAAGACCGGATTTTGATCAACTCGCCGAAAGTGCCGACGTATGACTTGAAGCCGGAAATGAGCGCCTATGAAGTGACCGATGCGCTGCTCAAGGAAATTGAAGCCGATAAGTACGATGCGATCATTTTGAACTACGCCAACCCGGATATGGTCGGCCATTCGGGCAAGCTCGAACCGACGATCAAGGCGGTGGAGGCAGTGGACGAATGCCTCGGCAAAGTCGTCGATGCCATTTTGGCCAAAGGCGGCATCGCCATCATCACCGCCGACCACGGCAACGCCGATGAAGTATTGACGCCGGACGGCAAGCCGCAAACGGCTCATACGACGAATCCGGTGCCGGTCATCGTGACGAAAAAAGGCATCAAGCTTAGAGACGGCGGCATCTTAGGCGATTTGGCGCCGACGATGCTCGATTTGCTCGGCTTGCCGCAGCCGAAAGAAATGACGGGGAAATCGTTGATTGTCAAATAATGATGATCTTGAGAAAACGATACGAAAAGGAGTGTGTTCCCATGTCTGCCATTATCGATGTCTACGCTCGCGAAGTGCTCGATTCGCGCGGCAACCCGACGGTGGAAGTGGAAGTGTACACAGAAGACGGCGGCTTCGGCCGCGCCTTGGTGCCGAGCGGCGCCTCGACCGGGGAATATGAAGCGGTCGAACTGCGCGACGGCGATAAAAACCGCTACCTCGGCAAAGGGGTGTTAAAAGCGGTCGAAAACGTCAACGAAATCATCGCGCCGGAAATCATCGGCCTGGAGGTCGCCGACCAAGTGGCGATCGACCGGAAGCTGATTGAATTAGACGGCACGGAAAACAAAAGCAAGCTTGGCGCCAACGCCATTTTGGGCGTCTCGCTCGCCGTGGCCCGCGCGGCAGCGGACGAGCTTGGCCTGCCGCTGTACCAATACTTAGGCGGCTTTAACGCCAAAACGCTGCCGGTGCCGATGATGAACATTTTAAACGGCGGCGCGCATGCGGACAACAACGTCGACATTCAAGAATTTATGATCATGCCGGTCGGCGCGGAAAGCTTCCGCGAAGCGCTGCGCATGGGGGCGGAAATTTTCCACAGCTTAAAAGCGGTGCTGAAAGCGAAAGGCTACAACACCGCCGTCGGCGATGAAGGAGGCTTCGCCCCGAACTTGAAATCGAACGAAGAAGCGCTGCAAACGATCATCGAAGCGATCGAAAAAGCCGGCTACAAACCGGGCGAACAAGTGATGCTCGCCATGGACGTTGCCTCGTCCGAGCTGTACAACAAAGAAGACGGCAAATATCATCTTGAAGGCGAAGGCGTTGTGAAAACGTCGGAAGAAATGGTCGCTTGGTATGAAGAGCTTGTATCGAAATATCCGATCATCTCGATCGAAGACGGGCTCGATGAAAACGACTGGGAAGGCCATAAACTGCTGACCGAGCGGCTCGGCAAAAAAGTCCAGCTTGTCGGCGACGACTTGTTTGTCACAAACACGAAAAAACTGGCCGAAGGCATTGAAAAAGGCGTCGGCAACTCGATTTTGATCAAAGTGAACCAAATCGGCACGCTCACCGAAACGTTTGACGCCATCGAAATGGCGAAACGCGCCGGCTACACCGCCGTCGTCTCGCACCGTTCCGGCGAAACGGAAGACAGCACGATCGCGGACATCGCCGTCGCCACCAACGCCGGCCAAATCAAAACGGGCGCGCCGTCGCGCACCGACCGCGTCGCGAAATACAACCAGCTGCTCCGCATTGAAGATGAACTCGGCCACACGGCCATTTACCAAGGCATCCGCTCGTTTTACAATTTGAAAAAATAACGGGAACAGGCGTCCCCAACGGAGGGGGCGCCTGTCGTTTTGACGGAGGCGAAAAGAGAATCGAATGGCTGGCGGTGATCAAGACGTCTTGACGCATTTAGGAAAGCTACGCCTCTTCATCAGATGGGATCGTAAATAGTCGTTTTATGATGACGCGCTTGATACATCTCGGCAATCTTTTCCGCCGATGCCTTCAAGAGGTTCGTGACCACACGGATGTCATGCTCGTTCGCATCCTGAAAGATCACGACGCGATGGCGCTTTTTGGAACGACATTGTTTTGTTCCGAATTGACAAGTAAAATCCGATCCTCATCAGAAACAATTTTTTGCATCAAATTTGGGAGTGTGGTATGCTTGTGCACAGAGAGCGCCTCCTAGGTTTGTTTGCGTCGTTACTTACATTCTACAGGAAAGGTGCTCTTTTTTCTATGCTTTTTATGGATATTATTGGTTAATCAACACGCCTGTAAAATTATGATTTTCATTTATTGCATCTGTTTGTTTTTAATGGTTGGGTGTGAGAAATGGAAAGAAACTGTCTCCCGAAACGATACAAAACTGAAGGTGAACCCGGCCTTTGTTGCACTTGCTGATGGAGATCGCAAATTAATTTTTCTTGACTGTAGATGAGCAATTTTCATTACAATATTTTCCGTTAACAAAGAGACCAACCTACAGTTTATTAGTGAATTTGCTCAACTATATAGATGCAATTTGAAGCTTTACCATTTGCAGCTTTTCCCGAGTATTTGATCGACTGTCGGGCGACCGAACAACGCCGCTTAAGGTGATCGCGCCTAGAATCATCTTTTTCATGGCGCTGACTGTTTCGGCCGCGTCTATCTTTACTTTTGTGCATGGGCGGGGCACCTCTCTTTTGGACGCGGTATGAGAACCTCGCGTGCGGTCGCAAAACGATGGACGCAGACTGGCTGTTGGTTTATAATATTTTTGAATCGTCCAAATATTCAGAGGAGTGGGAAGAGGATGGAACGAACCGTTGTTGAAACACGGTATGGGCGGCTGCGCGGTGTGGTGAATGGAAGCGTTTTCGTTTGGAAAGGAATTCCGTATGCGAAAGCGCCGGTCGGTGAACGCCGTTTTTTGCCGCCGGAGCCGCCTGAGGCATGGGATGGGGTGCGGGAGGCGACTGCCTTCGGTCCTGTCGTGATGCAGCCGTCGGATCCGATTTTCAGCGGATTGCTCGGGCGGATGAGCGAGCCGCCGAGCGAAGACGGGCTGTACCTGAACGTTTGGTCGCCGGCGGCGGATGGGAAGAAGCGGCCGGTGCTCGTCTGGATTCACGGCGGCGCCTTTTTGTTCGGCTCGGGTTCTTCGCCGTGGTATGACGGGACGGCGTTGGCGAAACACGGCGATGTCGTCGTCGTAACGATCAACTACCGAATGAACGTGTTTGGCTTTTTGCATCTCGGTGATTCGTTCGGCGAAGCGTACGCGCAAGCCGGGAATCTCGGCATTTTGGACCAAGTGGCGGCGCTGCGCTGGGTGAAGGAGAACATTGCGGCGTTTGGCGGTGATCCGGACAATGTGACGATTTTCGGTGAATCGGCGGGAGCGGCGAGCGTCGGCGTGCTGTTGTCGCTTCCGGAGGCCAGCGGGCTGTTTCGGCGCGCCATTTTGCAAAGCGGTTCGGGAGCGCTTCTCCTCCGTTCGCCCAAGACCGCCATGGCGATGACCGAGCGCATTCTCGAGCGCGCCGGCATCCGCCCGGGTGACCGCGGCCGGCTCTTGTCGATTCCCGCCGAGGAGCTGCTGCGGGCGGCGCTGTCGCTCGGTCCGGGAATCATGTACGGTCCGGTGGTGGATGGCCGCGTATTGCGGCGCCATCCGATCGAGGCGCTCCACGACGGGGCGGCCAGCGGCATTCCGATTCTCATCGGCGTGACGAAAGACGAGTACAACCTGTTTACCTTGACGGATCCATCGTGGACAAAGCTTGGCGAAAAAGAACTGCTTGACCGGATCAACCGTGAAGTCGGGCCCGTGCCGGAGGCGGCGATTCGCTATTATGCAGAGACGGCGGAGCCGTCGGCGCCCGACTGGCAAACGTGGCTGCGCATCATGACGTACCGTGTTTTTGTCGAGGGGATGCTGCGGACAGCGGACGCCCAAGCGGCCCACGGAGCGGATGTGTACATGTACCGGTTTGATTATGAGACGCCGGTGTTCGGCGGACAGCTGAAAGCATGCCACGCGCTCGAGCTGCCGTTTGTGTTTCACAATCTCCATCAGCCGGGCGTCGCGAATTTCGTCGGCAACCGGCCGGAGCGCGAGGCGATCGCTGACCAAATGCATTACGCCTGGCTGGCGTTTGCCCGCACCGGCAACCCGAACGGCGATCACTTGCCGGAAGCGTGGCCGGCGTATACGAGCGAGCGCAAGGCGGCCTTTGTCTTTTCAGCCGCCAGCCATGTCGAAGATGATCCGTTTGGCCGCGAGCGAGCGGCATGGCAAGGACGCTAGAAGATTTGATTCGTGAGGGAGCACCGCCATCTGTGAAAAAATGGAGCTTCGGCCTCTCTCCGCTAAACCAACAAAGGAACGGCCAACCGCCGTTCCTTTGTTATTCGTTTGCCCCCTGAGAAGGAAGCCCGAACTGTTCCGCCAGCGCTGGGTCGCGGTCGATGGCCTCGATGAGCTTGCGCATGACGTTGACGTCAAACGTAAAGTTCGCCCCAATCGGCGAGGTGACGAAAATTTTCCCTTTCTTCGCCTCCCGCGCCCGTTTGAATTGATAGCCGTCAATCGCGATGACGACTCGTTCGTCCGGTCTTGCCATTGAAGTCCCTCCAGTCGTTGCCGATTTGCTTTCTATTGTAACGTATTTCGGCGGCGGACGACAATGATCATACCGCACCCGATTCATGGAGCGTCAAGCGGATGGAGGATGAAACGCTCCCCCATCTATGCCAAAGGGGAGGAGCAGGGAATTTTTTGGCCCCATCCCTTCGATTTAGCCCTCTATATAAGTTGAAACTTTGTTTTACATCCAGTAGAACGCCCGCTGCATTCTATCAAAATGACTTGTTATGAAGGAAAACAGAATCGAACAATCGGAAAATCTTTATTGCAACTTATATAGAAAAGACAGGAAATGTAGTCTTTCCTTCAACATCGTTCCATTCTTTCGCTGCCTCCAGGCCGATCAGATCAGGTCAGATACGTTGCGATTTTTGCCAGGCATTCGTCAATGATTTCATCGATTTCCTCCATTTGAGCATCTTCTGGCTTGTATTTTTTTAAAATTTTTAGATGACGGGCTTTCCAATCTAATGTTTCACAAAAAAGAGAATCTGTTCCTTTCGTCGTGTTGAGACAGGCCCGCCAGTTGCCGCCAACGGCGATCTATGGTATAGTGAAATTATTGCAACGTCGGTCGTTGGAGGTGTCAGGCATGCATGCCTTGCTTGTGACGCTGCTTGTCATTGTGTCGATCGCGCTGATCGCAGTTGTCTTGCTGCAGTCGGGCCGCAGCGCCGGGCTGTCGGGGGCGATCACCGGCGGCGCCGAGCAATTGTTCGGGAAGCAGAAAGCCCGTGGGCTCGATGCGGTGTTTCAGCGCGTCACGGTCGTGTTGGCCGTCTTGTTTTTCGTATTGACGATCTTGGTTACGTACGTACAGCCATCATAAGTCAAACATGGGGCGGTCCATAGAATGAAGGGCTGCCCTTTCTATTTCACACCAGAGAGGAAGGAGAACCTATGATGAAAATTGTTCCGCCGAAGCCGTTTTTCTTTGAAGCCGGGGAGCGGGCGGTGCTGCTTTTGCATGGGTTTACCGGCAATTCCGCCGACGTTCGGATGCTTGGGCGATTCTTGGAATCGAAAGGGTATACGTGCCACGCTCCGATTTACAAAGGGCATGGCGTGCCGCCGGAAGAGCTCGTCCACACCGGACCGGATGATTGGTGGCAAGACGTCATGAACGGCTATCAGTTTTTGAAAAACAAAGGCTACGAAAAAATTGCCGTGGCTGGATTGTCGCTTGGAGGCGTATTTTCTCTCAAATTAGGCTACACTGTACCTATAGAAGGCATTGTGACGATGTGCGCGCCGATGTACATCAAAAGCGAAGAAACGATGTACGAAGGTGTGCTCGAGTATGCGCGCGAGTATAAAAAGCGGGAAGGGAAATCAGAGGAACAAATCGAACAGGAAATGGAACGGTTCAAACAAACGCCGATGAAGACGTTGAAAGCCTTGCAAGAACTCATTGCCGATGTGCGCGCCCACCTTGATTTGGTTTATGCGCCGACGTTCGTCGTCCAAGCGCGCCATGATGAGATGATCAATCCAGACAGCGCGAACATCATTTATAACGAAATTGAATCGCCGGTCAAACAAATCAAATGGTATGAGCAATCAGGCCATGTGATTACGCTTGATCAAGAAAAAGATCAGCTGCATGAAGATATTTATGCATTTCTTGAATCGTTAGATTGGTAATGGAGAAAGGAGGGGATGGCCAATGGATCATGTGTTGGCCGAACGAATTTTAACGTTTATGCGCGATGAGGCGTACAAACCGCTGACCGTTGAGGAACTGGAGGAAGCGTTTGGGATTGCGGATGCTGAGGAGTTTAAAACGTTTGTCAAAACGCTTGTCGCCATGGAAGAGGAAGGTCTTGTCGTCCGGACGCGCAGCAACCGCTACGGCGTGCCCGAGCGGATGAATCTCGTGCGCGGCAAGGTGATTGGCCACCCGAAAGGATTCGCGTTTGTCACACCGGAGGAGCCGGGACTGGATGATATTTTTATCCCGCCGTCCGAACTGAAAAACGCCATGCATGGCGACACGGTGCTTGTGCGCGTCCAAGCCGATTCATCCGGGGCGCGCCGCGAAGGAACGATCGTCCGCATTTTGGAGCGCGGGGTGAAAGAAGTCGTCGGCACGTACACGGAAAGCAAATATTTCGGCTTTGTCATCCCCGATGACAAACGGATCGTCAACGACATTTTCATTCCGAAAAACGCGGCGAACGGCGCGGTCGAAGGGCATAAAGTCGTCGCCCGGCTCACCTCGTACCCGGAAGGACGAATGAGCGCTGAAGGGGAAGTCGTCCAAATTCTCGGCCATAAAAACGACCCGGGCGTCGACATTTTGGCGATCATCTATAAATACGGCCTTCCGCTTCAATTTCCAGAAGACGTGATCGAGCACGCCAACCGGGTGCCGGATGTCATTACGGAGAAAGACTTGGAAGGGCGCCGCGATTTGCGCGGCGAGATGATCGTCACGATCGACGGGGAAGATGCGAAGGATTTGGACGATGCCGTCACCGTGACAAAGCTTGAAAACGGCAACTATAAGCTCGGCGTTCATATCGCCGATGTCAGCTACTATGTTGAGGAAGGCTCGCCTATTGACCGCGAGGCGTATGAACGCGGCACGAGCGTTTATTTGGTTGACCGCGTCATCCCGATGATCCCGCATCGGCTGTCGAACGGCATTTGCTCGCTCAACCCGAAAGTCGATCGGCTGACGCTCTCGTGCGAAATGGAAATCACCCCGCAAGGAGAAGTCGTCCGCCATGAAATTTTCCCAAGCGTCATCCGCACGGCGGAACGGATGACGTATTCCGATGTCAATAAAATTCTCGTTGACAAAGACGAAGCCTTGCGGGAAAAATATGCGCCGCTTGTGCCGATGTTTGAGCTGATGGCTGAGCTTGCCGACATTTTGCGGGCAAAGCGGATAAAGCGCGGGGCGATTGATTTCGATTTTAAGGAGGCGAAGGTGCTTGTCGATGAAAACGGCAAGCCGTACGATGTCGTCTTGCGCGAGCGGTCGGTCGCTGAGCGGTTGATTGAAGAGTTTATGCTGGCGGCGAACGAAACGGTGGCTGAGCATTTCCATTGGTTGAACGTGCCATTTATTTACCGTGTTCACGAGGATCCGAAGCCGGAAAAACTGCAGCGCTTTTTAGAGTTCATCACGAACTTCGGCTATGTCGTGAAAGGAACGGGCAACCAAATCCATCCGCGCGCCCTCCAGCAAATTCTCGAAGCGGTGCGCGGCGAGCCGGAAGAAATGGTGATCTCGACCGTCATGCTTCGGTCGATGAAACAGGCGCGCTATGACGCCGAGAGCCTCGGCCATTACGGCCTGTCGACCGAGTTTTACACCCATTTTACGTCACCGATCCGCCGCTACCCGGATTTGATCGTCCATCGGTTGATCTGGACGTATCTCATTAACGGCCAGATGGATCTTGACACCCAGCAAAAATGGGCGGAAAAGCTGCCTGAAATTGCGGAACACGCTTCCGATATGGAGCGGCGCGCCGTTGAGGCGGAGCGGGAGACGGACGATCTGAAGAAAACCGAGTTTATGGAAGACAAAATCGGGATGGAGTTTGACGGCATTATCAGCTCGGTGACGAACTTCGGCTTGTTCGTTGAGCTGCCGAACACGATCGAAGGCTTGGTGCACGTCAGCTACTTAACGGACGACTATTACCGCTACGACGAACGCCACTACGCGTTGATCGGCGAACGGACCGGGAAAATGTACCGCATCGGCGATGAAATCACCGTCCGCGTCATCAACGTGAACAAAGACGAACGGATCGTCGATTTTGAAGTCGTCGGCATGAAGGGACGCCGTCCGCCGAAAGCGAAAGCCGCTCCGGTCGTCATTGAAGGGAAAAAGCAAAAGAAAGGAAAAGCGAAGGCGGAGCCGAAAGCGCAAAGCGGCTCAAACCGCAGCGCGAAGGCGAAAAAGAAGAAAAAGAAAAAACGGTGAGGAAAAGCCGAACGGGCGGCTTTTCCTTCTTTTTCGTTTTTGGTAAAATAAGAAACGCTACAATGAGGAGGGGGAAAACGGATGCCGAAAGGCGAAGGAAAAGTGATCGCCCAAAACAAAAAAGCGCACCACGACTATTTCATCGAAGAAACGTATGAAGCCGGCCTTGTGCTGCAAGGGACGGAAATCAAATCGATCCGCAACGGCCGGGTGAACTTGAAAGATTCGTTCGCCAAAGTGGAAAAAGGGGAAGTGTTTCTTCATAACATGCATATCAGCCCGTATGAACAAGGCAACCGCTACAACCATGATCCGCTGCGGACGAGAAAGCTCCTTTTGCACCGCCGCGAAATCAACAAGCTGATCGGCTATACGAAAGAGCAAGGGTATACGCTCGTGCCGCTGAAATTGTATATTAAAAATGGCTTTGCCAAAGTGGAGCTTGGAGTGGCCAAAGGGAAGAAAAAATACGACAAACGGGAAGACATGAAGCGGAAAGAAGCGCAGCGCGAAATCGAGCGGGCGTTCCGCGAGCGGCAAAAACTATAGAGGGTTGGTGATTCAAAGAAAAAACGGGAGATCCCAATTCTTTTTCTATTTAGAGAAACTTTGTCAGATCGACATGCCTTTCTCGTCCAGCGCCGCCGATCTGGGCGCAAAACCCGTTTTTCACCAGCCTTATAGGGAGTCGGTGGTGTATGGGAAAAACAGTTCTCAATCGAATCTTCTCCAGTGGAGAAGCATTGAAACATCGGCTCTTCTTTCCTGGCGAACTCCATCGCTTTGGCAAAAATGACCGTTTTTCACCGGGGTTGAAAACATTCCCATTGAAAATGCGCATCGCCATGGTATAATAAATAATGCAACAGCCAGTTATCCATCGCTTACGCTATTCCGATCTTTCTTCGCCACCGCGGGGACGATCCGGATTCGACAGGGGTAGGTCGAGCTTAAGCGGCGAGCCGAGGGGGACGTCCTCGTAAAAACGTCACCTAAAGATAACTGGCAAACAAAACTACGCTTTAGCTGCCTAATTGCTGCAGCTAGCTCCTCCCGCCATCGCCCGCGTGGCGTTCGAGGGGCTCATATGAAGCGGGCTACGCCCAAATCCGCCGCCTGAGGATGAGGGAAGAGACGAACCAGGCTAGCCGCCGGGAGGCCTGTCGGTAGGCGGAACGGACGGCGAAGCGAAATATACCGACTACGCTCGTAGATGCTTAAGTGGCGATGCCTCTGGACGTGGGTTCGACTCCCACCGTCTCCATTTCCAACATGTTGCTGTTTCGGATTAAAAATGGTGAACCTCTTGATACGACCGTGTTTGCGGTCGTTTTTCATTTTTGGGGAATCCTAAAGAAATCGATAGAATCCGAAAAAATTTTGCACGGATTTTGCACCGCGTTTTTACCTTGCATTGTATACCGAGTTCGACAGTGACTAAGTAAACAAAATGCCTCTCATCCCTTGATGCCAAAGGGACAAGAGGCATTTGGGCATCCTTCCAGCGTGTATCTAGGCGCGAGGATGGATGCCTAGAATCTTCGGAGGCGGCCTCAGCTCTAGCGCCGCCAAGAGTTGCACTTGTCTATTCTAACCAAGGAATCGAGTCCATGTCGCCTTTTTTTGTTTGGATGTAAATTTATGTTAGTGAATTTGCTCATCTACAGATGATTAAAGGATTCGTTGTTTTTGAAGATGTAACATATTTTGAAACAGATTGCGTTAAAGACTTTGATGCTGATGAAATATTGGAAGTAGTGCTTATTTCCGCCACTCAATCGCTTGAAAAAGTTAAAATAGTAACCGACGGGGTGAACATCATCATGATTGAGGCGGGGAATGTAGAGTGGCACTCACTTTGAGCGCAATGCTTAAGGGTAATTCTTACAATGCGCGCATACCGTTGGCCCGATATTTTTATACAGTTTTGAGAAACAGAAAGAGATTTGTCGGCTGCCCAAAAACGCGGCGATGCATAGCCCCATCACCGAAGTGGTTGTCAGCGGTACAAATACGGGGTGCCGTAGTATTCCGTCCGGTTGAGCTCCGGGTATTCCAAAGTGAAATGAATGAAAATCGGGCACCAATCACAAAACGGGTACGTGTGAAAAAAAGCGCGGTCGCCATAGCGAATGGCTTCGAGCGCCAACGGCAATTCTTTCTTGAATACGTTCGCCCGGCGCGCATTTTCTTGCCGGCCCATTTGCCGGTTGCCAATGAATACATAGAGAAACAATACTAGCTGTTGCCCGGCTTGTTTCCATTCACCGAGCACTTCATCGCGTTGAGAAGTGAGCTGATCAGTGACAAATGCGCGGGAGACGGTGAGGAATAAGGCGCCAGTCGTGTCCGAGTGGGTTAAGGTGTACAGACGGCCGTTCACTGGTGACAGCTGGGTGATTCCAGCGGTCTGGGTGACGTGCAGTCGCTCGGGAGAAAGGTGTTTCATGGCGGTCCCTCCTTCTTTCATCTTGTTCTGCAGCGATGATGGGCCCATAATATGAATATGCGCCTCGTTTGTTCATGATGAATGGATTCGTGATCGGGAAAAAGAGATAAAAAAGAAGGCCGAACGAGCGAATCTTTCGCTTCGTTCGGCCGAGCGATCGGCGCCTGTTAGTCGGTTGCGGCGGATGGCTCTTTGTCTGCCGCTGCTTCACGATGAGCGGCAGGAGTGTCGGCTTCGGCCCATTGCGGGCGCCAGGCGATGCAAAGCGCCCCGCCGATGATGCCGAGAATCGTGCCGACTAAGAAGCCGCCCAAGGCGCCCATGATCGACAGAATGGCACTGAACATACCGATGATGCCGAGCAAGGTGGATAGCCGCGGCATGGCGTAGGAAAGAATCCCCATCAACATGACCATGCCGCCAAGGAAAAAGCCGACGAACACCATGCTTCCGGGAACGAGAGAAATTTCGTATAGCTGCATCGGAACCCATAAAATCACAAGGCTTGATAACAAGAGAAACGTTGCCCCCCAAAACGGGCGGCGTTTCCGCCAGCGACCGAACGCCTGCCAGCTAGAACGAATGATGCCCAATGTTTCTCATCCTTACTGAAATTAGTTGAGTTTTTCAAAGTACACTTTCATGCCCGGCAGCGACACTTTTTGCTGGAATAAGTAGACGGTTTTGATATCGCCGTTTTCGATCGTAATGCTGTCGGCTCCTTGTGTGAATTCTTTGGCCGCTTTCTCGACTGGGTTGCTCGTATCGCCGACATAGCTTTCTTTCATCGTCAAGCTGCCGAAGGAGATGTTGCCGTTGATTTGCGTCGCTTTTTGCACGAGGCCGTCAATGGAGACAGGCTCGCTCGCGACAATGACGACGCGAATGCCCAAGGCCGGGAAGTCTTTCGAAATCCGAAGACCTTGAATCGTCGCTTTATCCATTTCATTGACGAAGACCGGCGTCTGCGGCGCATTGCCTGCTTCCGCCACGCCGCCGTACATTTTAAACCCGCTGCCGTTTAGCTTGTCAAACTGAACAGTGAATTCGCCGACCCCGCTGATTGGTACGGCATAGGCGACGCCTGTCAGCCCGAAGGCGGACAACATAAGAGTGAGGGCAAAAAATCCTCCGAGCAAGGCGAGAAGCAACGGTTTTTTCGCCGTGTGCCCTCCTACAATCAGTGATTGGCTGGCCATATTCATGAACATTCTCCTCCCCTTCACATAAATTGAAAGCGCTTTAAATATAGATTTAATTAAATATTAAAATAATTCAAATAAAATAAAATCCCTACATTTGTAGGGTTTTTTCCCGTCTTCGTCGCAGAGGGGAGAAGGAATCAACGCACGCGTTGCGAAAATACAATAGTGAGGGAACACGGTCGACCAAAAAAGGGGGGCGTTGCCTTGTCAACAGAATTGCACAATCATTTGTTTCGACTGCTGAGAGAGGCTTCGGATATTTTGCGGCAGTATGAAAGGGAAGTGAACCGGGAATGGAAGCGGATCGGCGAAGCGCTTGGCAAGCGGAATGCGCGGGTTCAAGAGGTGTTTTCCACGCTGTGCGCATTCGTTCAGGCAAGATTGCTCCCGTACGGGGGCGAACACCCAGCGAATAGGCATCTCGAACGCATTGCGGCGTTTCATCCGGAGATGGTCATATTTTCCCTAAATTTAATGGAAAATACGGTTCATCAAGTGTTGAAGGCGCATGCGTCAGCGGCTGCTACGCTGCACCCAGCCGTGCGGTATTTGTTTTTCAAATGGAATGAATGGTTGTTGTATGAAATGAATGAGCAATCATTCAAAATCGGCCGCGATTCCTCGTGGAAAAAAGAATCCTTGTGGAAAGACGCCGTCATTTTGTTCAACGAATGGATTTTGCGGGCGCAGACGTTTGAGGAATCGGCGGCGCATATTTGTTTTGGTTTTTCCTATTTTCTTCCTTTCAGCCGCTGCGCTCTGTTTCAATTTGTCAATCAGGAGAGCACAGCCATCGGTCTGCACGGGCATGGCGTGGACAATGGGCAAATTCAGCGCTTGCGCGTGGAATTGGACAGCATTCCGATGTTGAAAGAAAGTGTGGGGAAATTGAAAGCGGAAGTGCATGAATTTCGACATTTTCGTCCGATTTATGTGCCGAGGGCGAGCGAACAGTTTCCGCGCCTGTATGTGGATTTGTTCGGTTTGGCCTCACTGGTGATCGTTCCGGTGTATGTGCCGACGGAAGGGCGGATGATTGGAGGCGTCGTTCTCGACCGCGGACCGGGCCGCTTCTTTGCCGTTGACCGCCGCCTGTTTCCCGCGCTGATGAAATTTGGCCAAAGCGCGGGGGAGTTGCTGTTGAAATGGATCAAGGCGCCAAAAAAAGAATGGGAAGGGATGGCGGAATCCTTGTCGCCAAGAGAAATCGAGATTTTGAAGCTGCTCGCCGACGGAGCCTCGACATTGGAAGCAGCCTGTCAGCTTTATTTGAGCGAATTTACGGTGCGCGACTACATTTCCAGCGCCTTAAGGAAACTCAACGCGAAAAATCGGACGGAAGCGGTGGCAAAAGCGCTGCGTCTTGGGTTGATCGGATGATGAGGCGGACCGGTCTGTCCGGCCGTTTCATTTCACACCATTTTCGCCGATTGCTCACCGTTTGGACACAGTTTTGTTCTATACTGCCTACTGAAAAACATGAAAACATGGCAGGGGGGAAAACTGTGGAACAAACGGTGAAGGCGGCGGACAAACAGCGGCCGATGTATGCGGCGGTCTGGAGGTGGCATTTCTATGCCGGGATCATCTTTGCGCCGTTTCTGATCATTTTGGCGTTGAGCGGGGCCGTCTATTTGTTTAAGCCGCAGATCGAATCGGCTCTGTACGGCCATTTGTACGAGGTGGACAAGGTAGGGGAAAAAAGGCTGTCTCTCGTTGAGCTGACGGAACGGGTCAAGGAGAAATATCCGCATGATTCCGTTGTCTCTGTGACGCTTGAGAAAGAAGCGAATCGGACCGTGAAAATCGGGATGATGGACAAAGGAGAAATGGTGTTTGCTTTTGTCAATCCGTATACCGGGGAGATTCAAGGGGCATTGCGCGCGGATGAGAATTGGACGGAAATCGCGAAAAAAATCCACAGCGAGCTATTGATTGGCGGAACGGCAGCCAACCGTTTTGTAGAGCTGGCGGCTTGTTGGGGCTTTATTTTGTTGGCCACGGGCCTCTATCTTTGGTGGCCGCGGCAATCATTCTCTGTTCTCGGGACGTTTTGGCCGCGCTGGCGGGCGAAAAAACGGTTGGCTTGGCGCGATTGGCATGCAGTGACAGGCATATGGTTGAGCATCGGCATTTTGCTGCTCATTGTGACAGGGATGCCGTGGACAGGGGTCATGGGGGAGGTCATCAACCGCGTGGCGACGGCGACAAACACCGGGTATCCGCCGTTTGCGTTCAGCTTCGGACCGAAGCCGGAATCGAAAGTGGTCACCAAAGACGTGGCGCAAGACGTGCCATGGGCGGCCGAGCAACTGCCGGTGCCTTCTGTTCATACACACAACACGACTTCGTTGTCGCTCGATGACGTGTATGCGATCGCGGAGGCGAAAAAGGTGAAAAAGCCGTTCACCATTTCGCTGCCGCAAGGGCCGAAAGGGGTGTTTACCGTTGCGACATCGAAGACGAAGCCGTGGGATAACGCCACCTTGCATATTGACCAATATTCGGGACGGGTGCTGAGCGATGTCCGCTTTTCCGACTACGGCGCATTGGCCAAAGCGATTACGATTGGCATCGCGTTCCATGAAGGGCGGTTGTTTGGGCTGGCCAATCAGCTCGTCAATCTCGTTTTTTGCCTCGG
Organism: Geobacillus sp. CAMR5420; assembly: GCF_000691465.1. Lineage (NCBI taxonomy): Bacteria > Bacillati > Bacillota > Bacilli > Caryophanales > Anoxybacillaceae > Geobacillus > Geobacillus sp. CAMR5420. The sequence continues at coordinate 22,036 of NZ_JHUS01000064.1, read as the reverse complement.
GCTTGTGTTTTTGTGCGTCAGCGGCTTTGTCATGTGGCGCAAGCGCAAGCCGAAAGACGGTTTCGGCGCTCCGGCGCGGGTGAAAGACCCTCAAGCGGCGAAAACGGTGTGGGGCGGCATGATCGCTGCAGGAATTGTGATGCCGTTATTTGCTTTGTCGCTCGCCGCAATTTGGCTGTTTGATCGTTTTGTTGTGCAAAAGATTCCGAGCATTCGTCGCTTTCTAGCGGCGTAAACATCTTTGGAAGCGGCTTGAATGTCCTTGAGCATCAGGCCGCTTTCTTTTCTCGACGTTGGGTTTTTTTGTCATGTTCTGCATGGGGCGGCATATGGATAAAAAGGGAATCTTCTTCAGCGCATCAAAAGGGAGGAAATGAGAATGAACCAGCCCTACGCGTCCCATGCTTCGTCACCGCAGCTCATTGCCCTGGTTGACCCGTATGTGTACCACGCTTTCCAAGCTTTGAACGGCAAAGAAGTGGTGGTGGAAACCGTCCGCGGTTCGATCCAAGGAACTGTGAGGGATGTGAAGCCGGACCATATCGTCATCTCGGCGCATCAGGCGGTTTATTACATCCGCTTGGCGCAAGTGGTGTCTGTTCGCCTCAGCAATTAATGGAGAGGAGGAAAAGAGTCGTGGTATTTCAGCGGATCGACCGGCTGGCGATTGAATTGCCGAAGCCCAAATACGCGGACCCCAATGCGGCTGCCGCTGTTCAGGAGCTGCTTGGCGGCCGTTTCGGAGAAATGTCGACGTTAAACAATTATTTGTTTCAGTCATTCAATTTTCGGCAAAAACAGAAGCTGCGCCCGTTTTACGAGTTGGTGGCGAGCATCACCGCCGAAGAGTTTGGCCATGTGGAGCTCGTGTCCAATGCGATCAACCTTTGCTTGACCGGCTCCACCCATCCAGGTGATCCGGATACAGCGCCGATGAAGGATGCGAAAGACAAGCGCAATACGTATCATTTTATCGCGACGGCGCAGACGGCGTTTCCCGGCGATTCGATGGGGAAGGCGTGGACGGGGGAGTACGTGTTCAACAGCGGCAACTTGATTTTGGATTTGCTTCACAACTTTTTCCTTGAATGCGGAGCGCGCACGCATAAAATGCGCGTCTATGAAATGACGGACCACCCTACCGCCCGCGAGATGATCGGCTACTTGCTTGTGCGCGGGGGCGTTCATATTTTGGCGTACGCCAAAGCGATCGAAGTGGCTACGGGGGTCGATGTGACGAAACTGCTGCCGATCCCGAAGTTGGATAACCGTGTGTTCGACGAGGCGAGAAAGTATGAGGATCAAGGCGTCCACCGCCGGCTTTATACGTTCAGCGATCGCTATTACAAAGAAATCGTCCGCATTTGGCAAGGAACCCATCCAAGCGATGGACAGCCGCTCGAGGTGGTCGAAGGAGCGCCCCAAGGGGGGGCGATCCCCGATTTGGACGAAGTGCCGGAAGAATTCGCCCCCGGGATTTCGGCCGAAGATTTTTTCGAAATCGCCAAGCGGCTGCAGCGGTCGGCAGGGTTGTGATGAGGCGCCCAACGGCGCCTCATTTTTTGAAAAGCAGGTCATTGAACAAAAAGGACGGCGCAACGAGGGCATGACGTTTCCCTTGAGCGTCCACGATTGGAGGAATCGCTATCTTTCTTCATGTTGTTCACCGGCGGCGCGGGCGGCAACGGTTTGGAGCACGTCGAGGAATGTTCGGGCGCTTTTCGGCAAATACCGTTGTCGGTCGAGGATGGCGGCGGCTTCCGCTGTCATCGAAGAGTCGATGATCTCCAGCACCTTGATGCCAGGGAGGCGAAACAAGGCTACGGTGGATTGCGGCACAATGGTGGCCCCGAGGCCTTGGGCGACAAGGGAGAGCAATATGGTCGCGTCCGGGCATTCGCATAGAACGTTCGGTTCAAAGCCATGGCGGCGGCATTCCTCGATGACCCGCTCGTACTGTCCGGCGCCATGCACTCGGTGGAGAAGGAGAAGCGGCCAATCCGCAAAATCGCGCATGCATAACGCGGTTTGGCCGGTTTTCCATTGCGCCGGCAACACGCCGACATAACGTTCGCCGGGCAGACGGATGACGTCGTAATCAGCCGAGTCGATCGGCAGGCGGACGATGCCGATGTCAATGTGCCGCTCGTAAAGCAGCTGGCAAATGGAAAATGTATCTCCTTCACGGAGATGAAAGGTCACGTTCGGGGCTTGTTCATGGAAGTGACGGATGGCTTGGGCCAAATAGTAAAAGCACGATTTAACGCAGCCGATCGACAGCGTTCCCGCCGTTCCCTCTTCGATTTCTTTTACTTCCGCTACGGCGTCATCCAGCTGGGCGAGCAGCCGTTTCGCCTTTTCGTAAAACGCTTTGCCCGGTGCGGTGAGCTCCATTTTTTTCGCCTTCCGGTCAAATAAAGGAACGCCGAGCTCTTCTTCGAGCTGCTTCAGCTGCTGGCTGAGCGGCGGCTGGGCGATATGAAGCTTTTGCGCCGCTTTGGTGATTTGCCCCTCTTCGGCAATCGTGACGAAGTATTTCAGCTGCTTCACATCGATCATGGCCGTGACTCCTCTCTTGCTTCCATATCTTTTTCGTATAGGATGGTTGATCATTTTTGTATTTTTCATATATGAAATCATATGTTATATTAATTTTGAACATTCTGAATGATAGCGCTTCCTTATCTATTATACGTGAAAACGGGGGGAATGAAAATGCCGGCCAAAACAGGTCAGGAGTATATGGAGCGGCTCAAGCGGGCGAAAAGCAGCGTGTACATCCACGGGGAAAAAGTTGAGGATGTCACTGTTCATCCGGCGTTCCGCAACGTCGTCCGTTCGATGGCGGCGCTTTACGACCGGCAATATGAAAAGCCGGAGAAAATGTTGTACCGGTCGCCGACAACCGGGCAGTTCGTCGGCATGACGTTCATTCAGCCGACAACCATTGACGAGCTCATCGCCCGCCGCGAGGCGACGCAAGAATGGGCGCGTATGTCGGCGGGGATGATGGGCCGTTCTCCCGATTATTTAAACGCGGAAGTCATGGCCATGGGCGTCGCCAATGATCTATTTGCCGAAGATGATCCGATGTTTGCCGAAAACGCGAAAAACTACTATGAGTACGCGCGTGAAAACGACATCAGCTTGACGCACACGCTCATCCATCCGCAAATGAATCGCGCCAAGGCGCTTCATGAACAAAACGATGCCGATGTGCCGCTCCATTTGGTGGAACGGCGAAAAGACGGGATCATCGTCAGCGGCATCCGTCTGTTGGCGACGCAAGGCGGGATTACGGACGAAATTTTAGTGTTTCCATCAACCGTGAAAAAATCGACAGCTGGTGAAGACCCGTACGCGCTCGCCTTTGCCATTCCGAACAATACGCCGGGCGTCAAGTTCATTTGCCGCGAGGCGTTTGACTACGGGCGGAGTGCGTGGGACCATCCGCTGGCGTCCCGCTTTGAAGAGGGCGATGCCATCGTTTCGTTTGAAAACGTGTTTGTGCCGTGGGAGCGCGTGTTTGTTTGCGGCAATTCATCGATTTGCAACCGGACGTTCCGTGAGACGAACGCGGTCATTCATATGTCCCATCAAGTGGTGGCGAAAAACATCGTCAAAACGGAGTTTTTGCTCGGTGTCACGCTTTGTCTGATCGAAGCAATCGGCATCGGCGAATTCCAGCATGTGAAAGATAAAGGGGCGGAAATCATGCTCGTCCTCGAGACGATGAAGAGCCACCTGTACCGGGCTGAGCACAATGCGAAGCGAGACCGCTGGGGAACGATGACGCCGGATTTTGCCGCGCTCGATGCCGCGCGCAACTGGTATCCGCGCATTTATCCACGGCTTTCGGAGATCATCCGCATTTTAGGAGCATCGGGGTTGATGGCGATTCCGACTGAAGCCGATTTCCATCATGAAGAAATTGGAGATATCGTCCGCCGCGCGATGCAAGGGGCGACGGTGGACGGCTATGAACGCGTCCAGCTGTTCCGTCTCGCCTGGGATCTCACGATGAGCGCGTTCGGAGCCCGACAGACGCATTACGAATATTACTTTTTCGGAGATCCCGTTCGGATGGGGATGGCGTATTTTGACGGCTACGAAAAAGAGCCGTATAAACAGTTTGTACGCGAATTTCTGCGCGGCGCCAAAAGCGTGTTCATTCCTTCCGACAGCCAGCGGTGACAGTGCAAATTGAGTTGGATTTTTCGAAAGGGGAGAAGGATGATGACATTTTCCATTATTCGCTGCGCCCGCGCGGTGCTGCATGTGACCGATTTGGCCGCCGCCCGCGATTTTTACGAACGGGTGCTTGGGTTTGTCGTGACGGAAGCGGATGAGAGCCATCTGTATTTGCGGGGGCTGGAAGAATATCATCATCATAGTCTTCTATTGAAAAAGGGGCCCCGCCCTGCGGTCGAGGCGCTTGGCTACAAAGTCGGTTCCGAGCAGGAATTGGAAGCGCTTTATGAATGGTTTGCGGCGCAAACGCTGCAGCCGAAATGGCTGGAAGCGGGAAGCCAAAACGCCATCGGTCGGGCATTTCGCGTTCAAGATCCGTCCGGGCTGCCGCTTGAGTTTTTTGCCCAGATGGAGAAAACAGAGCGGCTTTTGCAGCGGTATGACTTGCACCGCGGCGCCCGCGTGCAGCGCATCGATCATTTCAACTGCGCGGTTAGAGATGTAAAGAACGCGTACGACTTTTATGTCCATGGTTTGGGCTTTGCCTGCTCGGAGTATACGGAAACAGAGGATGGGAAACTTTGGGCTGCATGGCTGCACCGGAAGCAAAACGTCCACGATTTGGCGCTGATGAACGGAAAAGGGCCGCGCCTTCACCATATCGGGTTTTGGCTGCCGGACCCGCTCAGCCTGATCCATGCGTGCGATGTGCTGGCGGCGGCCGGATATGCGCCGAACATTGAACGCGGGCCGGGCCGCCACGGATTGTCGAACGCCTTCTTTGTCTATTTGCGCGACCCGGATGGCCACCGAATTGAGCTGTATAACGGCGATTATTTGACGAGCGACCCCGATTTTCCGCCGATCCGCTGGGATTTGGACGATCCGCGCCGTCAAACGTTCTGGGGGCATGCGGCGCCGGACAGCTGGTTTGAAGAGGCGTCCATCGTCCTTGACGTTCACAGCGGCCAGCCGATCGAGCCGAACGAACCGACATTGGCGAAGCGGAAACCGACCTTCCTGATTTAGAAAAAGACCGCCGCCTTTCTGCTCGCGGTTTTTTGGGATCAAGATTATATATGATTTTATCGTTGATTTCATATATGATAATGTGTACAATATAAATAAGATTCAGAAAAATAAAGTCAATAGGGGGCAAAGGGATGGCATACCACGAGGCGAAAGAACGGCTGCGCGGCTCGATCGCGCCGGTCGTCACGCCGTTTGATGAGGAAGGAAACGTTGATTTTGCGGCGCTCGCCGCGCTCATCGATTGGCATATTGAAAGCGGCACGCATGGCATTTCCGTCACGGGAACGTCGGGAGAGCCGAGCTCGCTGACGCTTGAAGAGCGAAAACAGGTGATGGAAACGGCGAAAAAAGCGGTGGCGGGTCGGGTGCCGTTCGTGCCGGGGACGGGCTCGACCAACCATGCGGAAACGATCGAGCTGACCAAATTTGCGCAAGAGATTGGGGCCGATGCCGCGATGGTCATCGTCCCGTATTACAACCGTCCGTCCCAGCAGGCGCTGTATAAACATTTTAAGGCGGTGGCCGAGGCGGTCGACATTCCGATCATCGTCTACAACATTCCGGGGCGGACGGCGGTCAATTTGGAAGTCAAAACGTTGGCGCGGCTGGCCGAAGATTGTCCGAACATTATCGGCGTGAAAGAGTCGAACAAAGACTTCGAGCATGTCAACCGGGTGTTGTGGCATTGCGGGCGCGATTTCCTTCTCTTTTCCGGCATCGAGCTTTTGTGCTATCCGATGCTGGCGATCGGCGGCGCCGGATCGATCAGCGCGACGGCGAACGTCGTGCCGCATAAAGTGGCCGAGCTGCACGACGCTTGGTTTGAAGGCGACATCAAGCGGGCGCAAGATCTTCATTTTGAACTGATGGAGCTCAATGATGTGCTGTTCATTGAAACGAATCCAGGTCCGGTGAAAGCGGCGCTCGGGATGATGGGGAAAATCACCCCGAAGCTCCGGCTGCCGCTCGATTTGCCAAGCGAAGAGCATCAGCAGCAAATCCGCCGCACGCTCGTCAAATACGGCTTGCTGGCTGAAGAGACGCAGGACGAAGAAATGCAAAAAGCGACATAAAACAAGCGCGTGCAACCGGTCACGAGTGTTGATGATTCGTTGCTTCCCGAAAACAGAGCGCCATGCAGCTGCACGCTCCGTCGGCAAGCGAACCGCTTGCCGACGGCGGCAGAAAAGCCGGGAACAGTGCTTTCTCAACTGATTTTGATTGGTTCATCAACACGCCTGGCAACAGGCATATTAGATGCAACGAAATCGTTTAACATATCCTTGACGGAAAAGTGGCTCATCCATTTTTGACTGTCGAAGGCAAGCCGCAGGCTTGCCTCCGTCACGCCAAAGCGCGATCAAATGCTCGGTAAGAGCTGCAAATGGTAAAGCTTCAAATGGCATCGATACAGATGAGGAGGATACATGATGGCGAATGTGCGCTTGCGCCTGGCCGGCATGGTGCGGGCGATTGAGGCGAAGGCGGATCCTTGGAGCGGAACGGTGTCGTTTGGCGGTCGGACGCACCGCATCGATGAATGGGAATGGGCTGCGCCTGTTGACGGGGCGATGTACGGGGTGGCGCTGAATGATGAAAAGGAGTGGGAAGCGTTGTCAACCGAAATGAACGCCCCGCCGTATGAAAAGCCGCCGGAAGGCCCGGTGCTGTATATGAAGCCGGCAAACACCATCAACGCCCATCGGCGTCCGGTGCTTCTGCCTCGTTGGGTAAAGCATCTTCAGGCTGCTCCGGCGCTCGGGCTGGTGATCGGGCGGACGGCGGCGCGCGTGCGGCGCGAGCAGGCGCTCGATTTTGTATTCGGCTATACGATCGTGAATGATCTGTCGATTCCACACGAGCAGCGGCACCGCCCGGCGGTGAAGGAGCAGGCGCGCGACGGGTTCGCCCCAGTCGGCCCGTGGATCGTGCCGAAAGAGGAAGCGTCGCCGCTGTCATCCTTGACCGCACGCGTATACGTCAACGGGCGCCTCGTCCAGCGTGCAGACCCGAGCCGCTTTCGCCTTCCAGTCGAACAATGGCTTGCTGAGGTGACCGAATTTATGACCCTTTACCCAGGCGATGTGCTGTTTTTCAGCTGGCCGGCCGATGCGCCGCTTGTTACAGCAGGAGATGTGGTGCGCATCGAAATCGAAAGGATCGGTGTGTTGGAAAATGAAATCGCCCTGGAACAAGGAGGCGATGAATGATGAGGCGGGCGCGTGTGGCCTGGAACGGAATCGTGACCGAAGCCGAGCCGCTCGACGATGGCCGCCTCCGCCTGCCGGACGGAACGATCGTCGGGGAGCTTGAAGTGATGTGGCTTCCCCCGGTGGAGCCGGGAGTGATCGTGGCGCTTGGATTGAATTATGCCGAGCATGCCGGCGAATTGTCTTTTGTTGCGCCGAAAGAGCCGCTTTTATTTTTCAAAGGGAAAAATACGCTCATCGGCCATCGCGGCCGAACCGTTCGCCCGGAGGGGGTCAACATGATGCATTATGAATGCGAGCTCGCGGTCGTCATCGGCCGCCCGGCCAGCCGGGTGAAAGCGGAACGGGCGTACGATTACATTTTCGGTTACACGATTGCCAACGATTACGCTGTTCGCGACTACTTGGAAAATTACTACCGGCCGAATTTCCGCGTCAAAAACCGCGACCGGACGACGCCGCTAGGCCCGTGGATCGTCAGCCATGAGGAAGTCGGCGATCCGATGGCGCTTCGTTTGCGGACGTATGTCAATGGGGCGGTTGTGCAGGAAGGATATACGGGCGATATGATTTTTTCGATCCCGTATTTGCTTGAGTACATCACCGAATTCATGACGCTCGCGCCTGGCGACGTGATTTTGACCGGCACGCCGAAAGGGGCGGTGAACGTCCAGCCCGGCGATGAAGTCGTGGCCGAAATCGAACGCATCGGCCGGCTGATCAATTACATCGTCTAGCCAAAGGAGGAGGAATGATGCCGCACTTTATTTTGGAATACACGGCCAATATCGGCGAAGAGGCCGATATTCGCGGCTTGCTTGAAAAAATTCACCGCGTGCTGATCAAGCGGAGCGATTGGTTTCCCGTCGGCGGCATCCGCTCGCGCGCCATTCGGCTTGACGAGTATTATGTGGCTGATGGGGCCGAAGACGATGCGTTTGTGCACGGGACGCTGAAAATCGGCGCCGGGCGTCCGGAACAGGTGAAAAAAGAAGTCGGCGACGAGCTGTTTGCCGTGATGAAAGACCATTTCGCCCCGCTGTTCGCCAAACGCTATTTGGCGCTGTCGCTTGAGCTGTATGAATTCAGCGAGGCGGGGACGTATAAACACAACAACATTCATGCGCGTTATCGGACATAGCGGGAGGGGAAACGAATGGCAGTGCAACCAAAAGTGCTTCATTATATCAATGGGCAGTTTGTGGAAGGGGCAGCCGGTGCGTATTTCGACAACATCAATCCGTTTACGAACGGGACGATCAACCAGATAGCCGAGGGGCGGAAAGAAGACATCGACGCAGCGGTCCGGGCGGCGAAGGAGGCGTTTGATCACGGGCCGTGGCGGACAATGCCGGTCGAACGGCGCCTTCGTTACCTTTTCCGCATTGCTGACTTGATTGAGCAGTATGCGGACGACATCGCCTATTTAGAGGCGCTTGACACCGGCATTCCGATCAGCCAGGCGAAAAAGCAAGCCGCCCGCGCGGCGGAAAACTTCCGCTTTTACGCGGAAATGGTGAAGACGCGCCTTGTCGGCGAGGCGTACCATGTGAATGGTCAGTTTTTAAACTATACCGTTTATAAACCAGTCGGCGTCGCCGGGCTCATTACGCCGTGGAATACGCCGTTTATGCTGGAAACGTGGAAGGTGGCTCCCGCGCTGGCGACCGGCAACACCGTTGTCTTGAAGCCGGCCGAATGGTCGCCGTTGACGGCGAATAAACTGGCGGAAATCATCGATGAAGCCGGGCTGCCTCGCGGGGTGTTCAACGTCGTGCACGGGTTTGGCGAAACGGCGGGCGCCGCATTGGTTGCCCACCCGGATGTGCGCCTCATCTCGTTTACCGGCGAGACGACGACCGGCATGGAAATTATCCGCAACAGCGCCGCAACGTTGAAAAAAACATCGATGGAGCTCGGCGGCAAGTCGCCGCTCATTGTGTTCGCCGATGCGGATCTCGAACGGGCGCTCGATGCGGCGGTTTGGGGCGTGTTTTCGCTCAATGGCGAACGGTGCACGGCCAACTCGCGGCTGCTGCTCGAGCAGTCGATTTACGACGAATTTGTCGCTCGGCTCAAAGAGCGCGTCGACCGCATCGTCATCGGCGATCCCATGGCTCCAGCGACCGAGCTTGGCCCGCTCATTCACCGTGCTCACTGGGAGCGGGTGAACCGCTATATTGACATCGCCAAGCAAGAAGGGGCGGACGTCTATGCCCCCAGCGTTCCAACAGGGTTGGAAAAAGGCAATTTTGTGCCGCCAACGTTGCTGCTTGGTTGCCATAACGGCATGAGGGTGGCGCAGGAAGAGATTTTCGGACCGGTCATGGCGGTCATGTCCTTTGCGGATGAAGAAGAGGCGATCCGGCTGGCGAACGATGTGAAATACGGGCTGGCGGCATACGTCTGGACGAACGATATGAAGCGCGGCCACCGCGTCGCCCAAGCGATCGAAAGCGGGATGGCGTGGGTCAACTCGCCGAACGTCCGCGATTTGCGCATCCCGTTTGGCGGGACGAAATACAGCGGCATCGGCCGCGAAGGTGGGCATTACAGCTTTGATTTCTATACGGAAGTGCAAGTCGTCCACGTCGCGGTCGGCGACCCGCCGATCCCTTCGTTCGGCAAGGCGAAGCCGCCTTCCGCTTTGTCTGCAGAACAGAAATAACAGCTGGTCAACATATATTATGTGATATATGATAGATGTATGGAAACGAAAGCGAAAAACAAAACCCAATTGGCTTACGAGTATATTCTTTCCCGCATTGAAAACGGCGTCTATGGCCCGGGATACCGCGTCGTCATCGACCAAATCGCCCGCGAGCTTGGACTCAGCAGCATCCCGGTGCGCGAGGCGATCCGCCAGCTCGAGGCGGAAGGGCTTGTCGAATTTAAGCCGTATACAGGCGCCGTTGTGAGCAACATCAACGAGAAAGAATATATCGAGACGCTGTCGGTGTTGGCTGTGCTGGAAGGCTATGCGACCGCGCTCGGCTCCCCCCATTTGACAAAGGAGGCGATCGATCGGCTTGAGCAAGTAAACGAGCGGATGGAGCGGGCGCTTGAAGAGCTGGAGCTGGAACGGTTCAGCGAGCTGAACTATGAATTTCACTCTCTGATTTACGCCCATTGCGGCAACGCCTATCTTGAAGAGCAAATCAAGCAAATTTGGCAGCGGATGAAGCGCATCCGCGCCTACGGCTTCACCTTTGTGCCGCAGCGGGCGAAAGCATCGATCGAAGAACATCGAGAGATCATCCGTCTGTTGCGTGAACAGGCGCCGCCGCATGAAATCGAACAATACGTTCGTCAACACAAAATCAACACCGCCGAAGCGTTTAAGCGGCGGCGCTGATCTTCTTCCGCCGGGTGGAGGCCTGGCGGGAGAACGATGATTTGAAAGCGTTGTCAATATAAAAGGGGGCAAAAAAGATGAAAAAAGGAATGTCTCTATTGATGGCGGCATTGTTGCTCATTTTCCTTGCCGCCTGTGGGAAGACGGCGACATCGGGAGGAGAGGATGAAATCAAAATTGGCGCCATTTTTTCGGCTTCCGGCGGGGCGGCCCCGCTTGGCAAACCGGAGATGGAGACGGTCAAAATGCTCGTTGAGCAATGGAACAAGCAAGGCGGCATTGATGGAAAGAAAATTAAGCTGATTGCCTATGATGACAAGTCCAACCAAAACGAGGCCGTATTATCCACGAAAAAACTCATCGAACAAGACAAAGTGACGGCCATCATCGGCGGCACGATCAGCGGCAACTCCTTAGCCATGATTCCACTCATTGAAAAAGCAGGCATTCCGTACATTTCCCTCGCCGCAAGCAAACAAATCGTCAACCCAAGCGATGGATCCTCGCGTCATTGGACATTTAAAACCGCTCAAGGGGACAATATCGTCATTCAGAAGCTGCTTGGTTTTTTAAAGGAAAAAGGATGGACGAACGTCGCTTGGCTGAACGTCGCCAATGCATACGGAACAAGCGGGCATGAAGAGTTTGTGCATTATGCCCCGGAATATGGGGTGAAAGCCGTCATCGAAGAGGAATTTGAGGCGACGGTCGATGACGCGAAAGCGATGTTGACAAAGGTGAAAAAAGCGAATCCGCAAGCCATTATCGTATGGGGAACGGCGCAGGAATCGGCGGTCGTCACGAAAAACATCCGCCAGTTGGGCATTGAGGCGCCGATTGTGGAAAGCCACGGCATCGGCACGAAAAGCTTTATCGACTTGGCCGGGGAGGCGGCCAACGGCGTATGGTTCCCTGCCGGGCGCATTTTAGTGGCCGATCAGCTTCCGGACAGCGACCCGCAAAAAGAAACGCTGCTAAAATACAAAGAACAGTTTGAGAAAGCGTACGGCTATGCCCCGACAACGTTTGGCGGACATGCGTGGGATGCGTTCCATTTATTGGTCAATGCGATCAAGGAGGGCGGCGCGGATCAAGAGAAAATACGGTCGGTTCTGGAGAATACAAGAAAATTTATCGGCATTTCGGGCGTCTTCCATATGTCGAAAGACGACCATACAGGGCTTGACGCCGACAGTTTGGTGATGGTGCAAATTCAAGACGGCAAGTTTGTCCTTGCCGAGCAGTAAACAGGGAATGAGGTCGCTAATTCCCTTTTGTTCCACCTAACCGTTGAAGGAGGGACGGGGCATGGAAGCGTGGAGCCAGTTTGTGCAGCTGTTGTTTTCCGGGCTGACGGTCGGCAGCATTTACGCGTTGGTGGCGATCGGGTTTGTCATTACGTACAGCGTGACCGGCATTTTAAATTTGGCTCAAGGCGATTTCGCTATGTTGGGGGCGTTGTTTTGCATTACGTTGGTCAATAACGGAGTGCCGTTTGCCGCGGCCATCGGTTTGAGCATGCTTGCGGTGATGGTCGTCGGTGGGCTGTTTGAGCGGCTGGCGATTCAGCCGGCGCGCCGTTCGCCTGTCGCGGTGCTCATTATCATTACGATCGGGGCGTCGTTTGTATTCCGCGGGATCGCCTTGCTTGTTTGGGGGACGGATCCGTACGCGCTGCGCCTCTTTACGGGCCATGGGGCGCTTGAGGTGTTTGGAGCGGTCATCCAATGGCAAAGCGTCTGGGCGATCGTCATTTCGCTCGCAAGTTTTGCCGCCTTGCATCTGTTTTTTCACCGAACGTACATCGGCAAGGCGGTGGCGGCCTGTGTCATCAATCCGTTTGCCGCTCGGTTGATGGGGATTGACATCCGCAAAATGTCGCTTGGCGCGATTGCCGTCAGCGCCGGTCTTGGAGCGCTGGCGGGAATCGTCATCGCCCCGATTTCGGGCGCGTCTTATGATATGGGAATGATGATCGGGCTGAAGGCGTTTATTGCCGCTGTTGTCGGGGGATTGACGAACGCCCCGGCGGCGATCGCCGGTGCGTTTCTCGTCGGGCTGCTTGAATCATTTGCGGAAGGATACTTGTCCTCGGGGTACAAAGAAGCGATCAGCTTCGGGCTGCTATTGCTTGTTCTGTTTTTCATGCCAAACGGGTTGTTTGCCAAGATGACAGGAAAACGAGTGTAAGGGGGGCGGATGGATGGAGCACGGTCAACGAATGACGGATGGACGGAAACGATGGCTCTTGCTTGTTGGCGCAGCCGTCTGGCTCGGTCTCCCTTGGCTCGTCTTCGGCAATAACTACGTGCTAAGCACTCTGATTCTCATCGGGCTGTACGCGCTCGTGAGCACAGGGATGACGCTGTTGATGGGGTATGCGGGCCAAATTTCGCTCGGCCAGGCGGCGTTTTACGGCATCGGGGCTTATGCGTCCGCCTATTTGACCGCGCATGCGGGATGGCCGTCCTGGCTGGCGCTGGCTGCCGGCGCGGTTTTGGCTGCATTGGTGGCGCTTGTGGTCGGCATCCCAGTTTTTCGGCTGCGTGAGCATTATTTGGCGTTGGCGACGTTAGGCTTTGGCGTCATTATGTTTACATTTTTCAAGGAATGGAAAGAGATCACGGGAGGGCTGAATGGTTTTTTTGGCATTCCGCCGATCCGTATAGCCGGGGTTCCGTTGCAAAGCGATCTCCAGTTTTACTACCTCGTTTCGTTGTTTGTTCTGGCCGGGTTATGGTTTGCCCATAATATTGTCCGCTCCCGGGTCGGAAGGGCGCTGCGGGCGATTCATGGAAGTGAAGTGGCCGCAAGTTCGCTTGGGGTGAACATTATGAAATACAAGCTGCAAATGTTTATGCTCAGCGCGGTTTACGCATCGGTGGCCGGGAGCTTATACGCCCATTATGTCACGTTTATCAATCCGGACTTATTCGGCATCGTCCCGTCGATTTCCTTTTTGATTATGGTGGTGATCGGTGGATCGGCCCATGTGTGGGGCGGGCTCGTCGGCGCGGCCGTCTATGTTTGTTTAGGAGAATGGCTCAAAGCCGTTGTCCCGCTGTTGCTTCCGAATGCCGGCGGAGAGTTTGAAATTGTCTTTTTTGGCTTGTTGTTGGTGGTCATGTTGATTTATATGCCGAACGGGTTGACGGGTGTGATGCAAAAGAGGATGCGGCGCTTTTTTGAAATGGGCGGACGTCAAGAGAAGCAGATAGCCACAGTTGAGAGGCATAAGGCGCGTTCGATCGGAGGGGAGCGGGGATGAGCGCAGTGTTGCTCGAAGTGGAGCAATTGTCCAAGTCATTTGGCGGCGTTCAGGCGGTGCAGAACGTGTCCTTTCACGTAAAAAAAGAAGAAATCGTCGCGGTGATCGGGCCGAACGGGGCAGGCAAAACGACCTTGTTCAATATGATCAGCGGCATTATTCCGCCGACGAGTGGTCTCGTTCGTTTTCAAGGAGCCGTGGTCAGCGGCAAACAACCGCACGAGTTGGCGATGCTGGGAATGACAAGGACGTTTCAAAACTTGCAGCTGTTTTCTGATATGACGGTGTTGGAAAATGTGATGGTCGGATTTCATTCACGGTTGAAGAGCGGAATCCTCAGCGCCGGCTTTCGGCTGCCGCGTACGGTGAAAGAAGAAAGGCAAGCGCAGAAACAGGCGTTTTCCTGCCTCGAGCAGGTCGGTTTGGCCCATCTCGCCTGTGAGCGGGCAGGCACGCTGCCATATGGGATGCAGCGGCTCGTGGAAATCGCTCGGGCGGCTGTGTCTCGTCCTTCGCTCATTTTGCTTGACGAGCCGATGGCCGGGCTGAACCCGCAAGAATCAAAGCAGCTCGTTGATGTGTTGCTGGCGATGAGGGAACAAGGCTTTACCTTTTTGTTCGTGGAACATGATATGGAAACGGTGATGGCGATCGCCGACCGGATCGTCGTCCTCGATTATGGGAAAAAAATCGCCGAAGGGGCGCCGGAAGAGATTGCGCGGCATCCTGATGTCATCAAGGCGTATTTGGGAGAGGAGGCGGTCTGATGCTCGTGCTTCGCAACGTTCATGTCTACCACGGCCATTTGCACGTGTTAAAAGGGGTCAGTTTGCAAGTGGACGAAGGAAAAATCGTCACTGTTGTCGGCGCCAACGGGGCGGGCAAAAGCACGCTGCTCGGCACGATTGCCGGCGTCTACGCTCCAACCGAAGGGGAGATTCTTTTTGAACATAAACCGCTTCCATACGGAAAGGTGGAGCAAATTGTTGAAAAAGGCATTTGCCTTGTGCCGGAGAGGCGGCAAATTTTTGACAGCCTGTCCGTGAGGGAGAACTTGCTGCTGGGGGCGTACCGCCGCCACCGCCGCGACGGACAGGAAGTGAAGCGCGACTATGAGCGGGTGCTTGAACTGTTCCCGAAACTGCAAACGATGCTCGACCGTCCGGGAGGACTATTAAGCGGCGGCGAACAGCAAATGCTGGCGATCGCCCGCGGGCTGATGGCGAGACCGAAGCTGCTCTTGCTTGACGAACCATCGTTAGGGCTGGCGCCGCTTGTGGTCAAGGAAGTGATGGGGATGCTGACACAGCTCTGCGATCAATTTCAGACGGCCATGATTCTTGTCGAGCAAAACGTGCGTGCCGCCCTGCAGACAGCGGATGAGGCGTATGTGTTGGAACGGGGAAGCATCGTGGTGCACGGGAAGGCCGCCGAGCTGCTTGCCGATGAGCGGGTGGCAGAGGCGTACCTTGGAGCGGCGGGCCGCCGATGACAGCCGTATATCGTCGTTGTTTCTTTCCCCTATTTCTGCTATGATGGGGGTAGATTTGACCCTCATTTCGGCATGAATGGGGCCTAGCCATAGAGGCAAGATGTCGGACGAAGCGCCCGTCGTGTGGAAACATCAAGAAGGAAAGCCGCCCAACCGCCAGCTGAAGGCGTAGGGCTGCTGGATGACGAAAAGGGAAGGATGGGAGAAACGTATGGATGATCGTACATTTCGCAGAGCCATGGGAAAATTTGCGACCGGCGTGACGGTCGTGACGACCGACTTTCAAGGGGAAGCGAAAGGAATGACGGCGAACGCGTTTATGTCCGTTTCGCTCGACCCGAAACTTGTCGTCGTCTCCATTGGCCATAAAGCGCGAATGCATGACATTGTCAAGCAAACGGGGAAATTTGCCGTCAACATTTTGCGGCGCGATCAAGAGGAGTTGTCGCGCTTGTTTGCCGGCCAGTTGAAAGAAGAGCGCCCCGTTTCGTTTGATTGGGTGAACGGCCATCCGATTTTGCCGGAGGCGTTGGCGAATATTTTATGCAACGTCCACAGCACGTACGTGGCCGGCGATCATACGCTTTACTTTGGGGAAGTGACCGATATTTTGATGAAAGACGAACCGGGCGACCCGCTCTTGTTTTTTGAAGGGAAGTACCGGAGCATTGGACAATAAGCGCCCTTGGATGGATCGGGGCCGCTATGTCGATGCGGGTACGACGCAACAGGCAGTTCAGCCCGTCATCTTGCGTCCCGGCCGTTTCCATGGCGCTATTAGAAAAGGTGTCCCGCTGTTTGGGACACCTTCGTTGTTATTTTTTCAATACATCGTGATCAACATACCGTTCGCCGTTCAGTTCGCTGATGACGTTGATGGCGACTTTCGCCCCGTCGCCCGCTGTGATGATCGTATGAACGCTGACGCCGGCCACCGTCCCTGCCGCCCAAATGCCGTCGATGTTCGTTTTGCCATTGGCGTCGACGTCAATCACCGTTTTAATGCGCGGCTCCGTGCCCGGTTTGGTGCGCAGGCCGATTTTTTTCGCCAGATCCGTGGCGACGCCGGTGGCGAAAATGACGTGTTTCGCCTCAAAGGAGCCGTTTTCCGTTTCGAGGCGGAAGCCGCCGTCCGTTTTTTGCACGTCTGTCACTTGCGTTTCCACCAATTCCGCGCCGAATTTCGCGGCTTGCCGTTTTCCTGTTTCGACCAATTCCGGGCCGCTGATTTCCGGAACACCGTAATGGTTTTCCACCCAAGCGCGCTTGGTCATGCCTTTGTCGCTGTCAAACAACACTGTTTTCTTTCCCGCTTTGGCGGCGAAGATCGCAGCGCTCGCTCCCGCCGGTCCAGCGCCGATGATGGCGATGTCGTACATCGTGACCGCCTCCTTGTTTTGAATATTGGCACTATCATTCATTACTTTATCACAAATGGAAAAAGGGTCCAAATGATCTGCTTTTTATTTATAATTGCTATCATTTTATATTTACTTTAAATAATTATGGGCGTATAATAGATACCAAACACGCAGCAAAGGGGAGGAAACGCGTGAATAAACCGGCCGTTTGTGAACAGTGCGGCCAGCCGTTGCGGCGGCTGAAACACTCACTGCTTTGCCAATGCGGGACGAAAATTGTGGTTCAAAAATCATATCGCTAAAAACGATTTCCTGTTTCTGTCGTATTCAACCGGCGAATGGCGCCGGTTTTTTTCTGTCCTCATTTGGGGTGGCGGCGAATATATAAAAGTAAAACCGCATTTTTCACAAGGGTTGGTGCCGCTGATGCACGACAAACGAGATTTGGGCGCCCGCTTGGCCGCTTTTTACCGAGGGATGGCGGAGTGGGTGGGACAAAAGAAGAAGTATTTTCCTCTTCCATCCCATGAAGAGAGCCGAGATCAGTTGCTTGCTTACTTATATATGAGGGAGCATATGCCGTCGGATTTGCATGAAGCGATGGAAGACGCCGGATGGCGGCTCGAGGGGCAAGAGGCTCATCTCATCGACGCGATCGAACAAGTTTTGGCCTATTTGCGCACGCGGGTTGATGGCGGATGGGAGCTTCGAAAGATGACAAGAAAGGAAGCGAAACAGTTGCTTCATAAACGGGCGGAGGCAGTGTTCGGAAGCCCAAGTTCTGTTCGGCCGACACGCATTATGGTGACGATGGACGAGGCATGGGTGGATGAGCCGGGGCTGATCGAGCGGCTGCTTCTTTATGGCATGGACATTGCCCGCATCAACTGCGCCTACGGTTCTCCAGAAACGTGGGAGGCGCTCGTGGCCATCATTCGTCAAGCCGAGAAGCAGTTGGAGCAACAGCTGCAGGGGAGGCGATGCCGCATTTACATGGATCTGCCGGGGCCAAAAATCCGGGTCGACCGCTTGGCGGTCAACGCGGGGCCGATGAAGCTCTCTGTGAAGAAAAATCTATATGGAGAGCCAATGGAGCCGCTCTTCGGCCTCATTTCCTTCTCTTCTTCCCCGCCGCCGTCTCCGCTCCCCCGCGATGTTTCATTCTTGTGGCAGTTGACGGCTGAGGACGGAGCGACCGTCGAAGAAGGGGATAAACTGCTGTTTACCGATGTGCGCGGAAAAAAACGAAAACTTCGGGTCACGGAACAAATCGCGCCGTCTTGTTTTAAAGTTCTTCTTTCGCGGACGGCCTATGTGCAAAAAGGGATGAAACTGCGGCGCGGGTCGGCTTCCTTCACTCTATGTTCTGTTTTGTTCATTCCAATGAAAGCGTTTGTCACGGTCGGTACACCGCTGTATATTTATTTCGATGACGCTGCGTTTGCACAGGCGCAGAATGGATGCGGTGTGAAAATGACGACGACGTTGGCGAAAGCGTGGCGCAATGTGCGGGCGGGAGACCGCCTTTATTTGAACGACGGCCAAATTGCAGCGCGGGTCGTGAAAGTGCACGAGCGGCATGTAGAGGCCAAAGTCGTTGCCGATGGCGGAAAGCGAAAAGCGATTAAGCAAGGAACGGGCATCCATCTTCCCGATTCGTTTCTCCATTTGACGGTTCCGCCGCTCACCGACCGCGACCTTGAATGGATTCCGTTCATCGCGAGATGGGCGGATATCGTCGGGCTGTCGTTTGTTCAGGCCCCTCATGACCTGCGAAAGCTTTATCATTTGCTTGCCGAACAAGGGGCTGGTTCTCTCCCGGTGATCGCGAAAATCGAAACGCGGGCGGCGCTTCATAACTTCGTTCGCATCTTGCTTGAGGGATTGAAGTTTCCGGCGTTTGGTGTGATGATTGCGCGCGGCGATTTGGCCCTGGAGATTGGATTTGAACATCTTGCGGCCGCACAGAACGACGTTTTGGCGCTATGCCGGGCGGCTCACATCCCGGTCATTTGGGCGACGCAAGTGCTTGAACAAATGGCGAAAAAGGGAATTCCGTCGCGCGCGGAAATCTCGGATGTTTTTGTTGGAAAACAGGCGCAATGCATCATGTTGAACAAAGGAAGGCATATTGCGGAGGCGGTGCGCTTATTGTCGTCGTTGTTGGAAAAGGAGGAGAGGCAGAGTGGATCGCTGGCGATGCCGAAAACGGACGGCGAACAGATGAACCTGCTTAACTTGTGGGAGGATGAAGGGTGAGCGTTGGCCACTGCTTCCGCCGTCTGTTTGAGAAATGAGCCGCGCCAAAAAAGGAGTCCTGCTGTGTTAGGGGGCTCCATATTTTTTGTCTAAATGTAAACCTATATAAAAATAAAGTTGACAAATAAAAAACACATCAGGCACAATAGAAACAAATATTTGGAGAGGAGGGAAGATGTGCGAATCCATTCCTTTGTTTGGGCGGCATTTTTTGCCGCGTTGACGGCTGTTGGTGGGTGGATCAAAATTCCGGTGCCGTATGTGCCGTTTACGCTGCAAATCGCGGCGGTGTACTTGGCCGGCTGTCTGCTTGGCCCAAAAATCGGAGCGCTTAGCCAACTTCTATATGTCTTGATTGGGCTGGCGGGCGCGCCCGTGTTTGCGGAAGGAGGCGGGCTCGGTTATATTTGGAAGCCGACGTTTGGCTATTTGCTCGGTTTCATCGCCGGGGCGTATACGTGCGGCTTGCTTGTCCGCCGCTTTCAATGGACAAGAGCGAGAGACATATTGATGGCGAATGCAGCGGCATTGTTGGTCGTGTATGTGTTTGGCTGCGCGTGGCTGTACATAGCGATGAAATGGATCGCGGGGGCTCCGCTTTCCATCGGCCAAACGCTATGGTTCGGCTTTCTTCTCCCGGTGCCGGGAGATCTCGTGCTTTGCGCCGTTTGTTCGGTCATCGCGGCGCGCGTATGGCCGCGCGTCCGACCGATCATGATGACTCGAGGGATGGGGGGATAAGAGAATGGGGCAAGCCATTTTCATGACGGGAACAGGAACAGAAATCGGCAAAACGGTCGTCACTTCCATCGTGGCGTTGGCGCTGGAGCGGCTTGGGATGAGCGTAAGCGTGTTGAAACCGGTTCAGACTGGACTGGCCGAAGACGGGGTGTCGTTTGCCGAACAATATTGGTACGAACGAGTGGCGAAGCTTTCCGCATCAGAAGGCATGTACTATATGGAACCGGCGATGTCGCCGCATTTAGCGGCGAAGTTGACCGGCACGTCCATCGAACCAGAGAGGGTGGCCGAACGGTTGGGATGGCTTACGCAGCGCTATGATGTGGTGCTCGTCGAAGGAGCGGGAGGGTTGGCCGTTCCGTGGTGTGAGCGCGACGGACGATTCTATATGACGAGTGATTTCCTTCGTGATTATCAGCTGCCGGCGATTCTCGTGTCGCTCTCAAGCCTTGGTGCGATTCATCACGCGGTGACGACGGCGGCGTATGCCGACGCGCAAGGCATTCGTCTGCTTGGCCTGATGTTTAATCAGTTTCAGGAACAAGAGATCATCCACCAAAACAATGTCGAAACGATCGCCGCCTTGCTTCGGCTGCCGGTGCTGGCGGTCGTGCCGCTCCTTCCTGCAGTCTCAAGGAGGGAACTGGAAACCCTAGCTCAGCATTGGATCGAACAAGGAAAGGCGAAACAACTGCTGGAGGTGCTTGGCGTTGGCGTATAGCTACGAGCAATTGGAACAGTGGGACAAGCAGTACGTCTGGCATCCATTTACGCAAATGAAGCAGTATGCCAAAGAACGCCCCTTGATCATTGAACGCGGGCAAGGAAGCTATTTGTACGATGTCGACGGCAACCGGTACTTGGACGGCTATGCGTCGCTATGGGTCAATGTCCACGGCCATAACGATCCGGAGCTGAATGCGGCGCTTCGCGAGCAATTGGAGAAAATTGCCCATTCGACATTGCTTGGTTCGGCGAATGTGCCGTCGATTTTGTTGGCCAAACGGTTGCTTGAATATTGGCCGCACATGTCAAAAGTGTTTTATTCCGATACCGGGGCGGCGGCGGTGGAAATCGCGCTCAAGATCGCCTATCAGTATTGGAAAAACATCGACCCGGTCCAATATGCGAAGAAGAACAAGTTTGTCTCGTTGAAGGAAGCGTACCACGGCGATACGGTCGGGGCGGTGAGCGTTGGCGGCATGGAAACGTTCCACCGCATTTTTGCGCCGCTTTTGTTTGAGCGGATCGAAGTGCCGTCGCCGTACGTGTACCGTATGGACGAATACGGAAGCGAGCAGGAGATCGTCGGCTATTGTTTGCGTGAGCTGGAACGGGTGCTTGAGGAGCAGCACGATCAAATCGCCGCGGTTGTCATCGAGCCGCTTGTGCAAGGAGCGGCGGGGATCATCGTCCATCCGCGCGGGTTTTTAAAAGGAGTGGAAAGGCTTTGCCGCCGGTATGGGGTGCTCTTCATTTGCGACGAGGTCGCCGTCGGCTTTGGCCGCACCGGCACGATGTTCGCTTGTGAGCAGGAAGAGGTGAAGCCTGATCTTGTCTGCCTTGGGAAAGGGATTACTGGAGGATATTTGCCGCTCGCGGCCACACTGGTCACGGAAGAGATTTATGCGGCATTTCTCGGCGATGTGGACGAAGACAAAACGTTTTACCACGGCCATACGTATACGGGGAATCAGCTCACTTGTTCCGTTGCGCTGAAAAACATTGAGCTCATCGAAAAACGCAGCTTGATTGACAGCGTAAAGCGGAAGGCGCGCCGGCTGGCCGAATGGCTTGAGCGGTTGTATGAAATTCCAATTGTTGGCGACATCCGGCAAAAAGGCTTGATGTGCGGCATTGAAATCGTGAAAGACCGAAGAACGAAAGAAGTGTTTCCGCGCGCGGCCATGGTGGAGCACCGGATCATCCTTGAGGCGCGCCGGAGGGGGCTTGTCATCCGTCCGCTCGGCCCGGTGTTGACGTTCATACCAGTTCTTTCGATGAGCGAAGACGAAATGGCTGAGGCGGTGCGCATTTTGTTCGATTCGCTTGCCTGTTTGTACGAACAGGCGCGCGCAGAGTTTCTATAAGCGGGGGCGGCGGACAGTAACGGGTTCGGTTCAGAAG